>CAKTXH010000030.1 GCA_934630975.1 uncultured Clostridia bacterium
ACTTTCGGTTCAAATAAAAAAGTATGGTGGAAAGGTGCTTGCGGTCACGAATGGCAGACAAGCGTTAAGGCTCGTTCCAGTGGAGAAAAATGCCCTATATGTTCCGGTGCGAGAGTGATTGCAGGTATTAACGATTTGGCGACATTAGAGCCGTTACTGGCAAAGCAGTGGTCAAAAAAGAATACGGTGGACAGCATTCGTGAATACGGCGTGCTGGTTCCCGGCGATTGCGCGACCCGATCCGGAAGGCGGCTATGAGCTGATATCGGGGCATAGGCGTAAGCGCGGCTGTGAAATGGCGGGGCTTCAAACCATGCCGGTCATCATTCGGGATTTGGACGATGATGCCGCCGTGCTGGTGATGGTCGATTCCAATATCCAGCGCGAGGAGCTTCTGCCGAGTGAACGGGCGTTTGCCTATAGATAAGGAGCTTTGAGCGTATTGGAAATATGGTTTGTTTGAGAGCGGGAATAAACATCTATGGAGCGGCAGACCTTCAACCACATCCGCGCCGAGTTGCGCACGAGCGTCGGCGTATATCGCACGGCGGAACAGATTGCCGCAGACACTGGGCTTTCCAAGAAGACGATGCGGCGATATCTGAATTATTTCATCAGCATGGGGGAGGTCGAAAGTCAGATGGATGATTCCACCGGAGGTAGACCGCGGATCGAATATCAAAATCGTTGAAATAGACGCCCGTAAATGGGCGAAAAGCGCATAAAAAGGAGTTGTCTCACGAAAAGAGGCAACTCCTTTTGGAGTGTGACGCTAGGAAACACGGCGCGACGAGAACGGCTCAGATCAACATATCGGAGTGAGTTTTCTTTTTCTTGTCACGGTAGTGGTTGATAACCGTCCAAACCAGTACGGCCAAGGCAATCAAAATAATGGTGCACGAAACCGGACGCTTAAAGAATACCAGTGGATTATTCAGGCTGGTTCGCAATGCTGTACGGAATTCTCGTTCGAACATACTTCCCAGAACCAGACCCAAGACGGCGGGAGCAATCGGGTATTGTGCTTTCATCATCAGGTAGCCGAATAGACCCAACGCGATGGTCATCAGCACATCAAACATATTTGAGCGAAGCGCGTAAGAACCCACCAGAGAAAGCACAACCAGCGCTGCCGAAAGATAGTTGGTCGGTACGGCCAGCACCTTTGTAAAAATCTTAATGCCAAACATCTGAAGCAGCACCATGAAAATTGTTGCAATCAGAAGCATGCAGAAAACGCCGACAATTACGTTGTATTTTTCCTTAAACATTGCCGGTCCCGGCGTTAGACCGTGGATCATCAGACCGCCGAGCAAAACGGCTGTCGGGCTATCTCCGGGAATGCCCAGTGTGAGCAAAGGAATCAGTGCGCCTCCACAAACGGAGTTATTGGCGGCTTCAGACGCGATTACACCGTCTGGATTACCCTTGCCAAAGGTTTCCGGTTCTTTGGAAAAGCGTTTGGCTTGATCGTAGGCGATAAACGAAGCAATATTTCCGCCCGTCGCAGGAATAATTCCGATCATGGTTCCGATCAGACCGGAGCGAAGCAAATTCCATTTATGTTGCCACAGCTTTTTAGGTGACGGAACAAAATTTTTCAGTTTGACATCCACCTTCTCCGTTTCGTTTTTTTCCAAACAGCCTTTCAGAATCTGCGGAATGGAATACAAGCCGATCAGCGCCGGCATGGTAGAAACGCCGGATAGCAGATTATAGTTGCCAAACGTAAAACGCAAATCACCCCAAATAGGATCGGTTCCAGCCATTGAAAGAACAATGCCGATCAGTCCTGCAATCAGGCCTTTTGTCATGGATTTGCCGGAAACTGTCGAAATAATCGTCAAACCAAAGAAGGCGAGTGCAGCATATTCTGGCGCGGAAAAACTGGTACACAACGCCGCCAGCTTTGGCGCAGCGAAAACCAGAATCGCCCAACTGACCAGCGAACCAACGCCGCTGGCAAAAGCGGCCCACCCTAACGCCTCAGCAGCTCTTCCGTTTTTCGACATGGGATATCCATCAAAAGTGGTCACTACTGCGGACGGCGTACCTGGTATGTTGAGCAGGATGCTGGCTACTGCGCCGCCGGCCATTCCGCCCACATAAGCACCAAGCATTGCGCCGA
The DNA here is from genome assembly GCA_934630975.1 of uncultured Clostridia bacterium. Lineage (GTDB taxonomy): Bacteria > Bacillota > Clostridia > Christensenellales > Aristaeellaceae > Ventricola. The sequence continues at coordinate 2,129 of CAKTXH010000030.1, forward strand.
TCGCTGGAACGGGCTCAAGCGTAAAGGTCATAGGAATCAACAGGGCGACGGCCATTGTGGCAGAAAGTCCAGGCAGAGAACCAAAGATCAGACCCATACAGGTTCCGGCCAATACCATGATCAAGGAAGTCGGATTGCAGACGGCAGAGAGCACATAATTTAAAACTTCATTCATTCCGTTGCCTCCTTAGTTTAGAATCATATCCAGAATCGGTTCCGGAAATGACACGTTAAAGCACAAGCCGAAAACCGCATAAACGACAATAGCGTACAAAATGGAAAGGAGAGCAGCTTTTTTCCACGAGAAGGAGGTGTCCAGCAGCATACTTTCCACGAAAAAGAAAATAAGAGTGCTAACGAAAAAACCAATCACATTCCACATTGCTGCATAGACAACGATCAGCAGGATGGTCACGATAATTTTCGTCGCCTGTCCCTTTTGAGAAGCCGAAGGGGCTGACGTCATTTCCTTTTTCAGCTTCCGATACGTTATTATTCCTCGGATTAAGGTTACCGCGCAAAGGAACATCATCAAATATAGGATAATCTTAGGAAACGTCATGGATTGCATACCTTGCACATTGGTTCTCGCCTTTGTGTGATAGGCAATATATTGCAAATAGCTGGCGAGGCCAAGCATCAGACCTGTGACTGCCATTTCTATTCGCTGCTTTTTCAAATCCATACCTTCAGCTCCTTCATTTTCAGGAAAGAAAACGCCGTCCTCCCGTTTCCGAAAGGACGGCGCGGGAAACTTGTCGCTAATGACGCTGTAGCGCTTACTGGAAAATCTTCTGTGCGGCAACGCTCAGACCATCATAAATGCTTTGAATGTACGTATCCAATTCTTCTCCGTTTATCGGAGCACTGACGAAGGAACGTTCCTTCGCGACAGCTTGCCATTGTTCGGAAGACAAGACAGTCTGGAACATCTCCGCCAATTTGGCACGAACATCCTCGCTAACACCGCTCGGCGCCGCAAGATAGGAGATCATGGCGATATCGCCATACTTGAAAATGTCGTAGCCGAGTTCTGCGAAAGTCGGTACATCCGGGTACAGTTCAACGCGATCTCTGGTAAAGAACGCCACGATTTCTACTTCACCGCTCTGAACCTGGCTCAAGCAGTCCGCAGGCTTCATACAGCCCGCCTCAATATGACCGCCAATGATCTCCGTCAATACACGGGAAGCGCCATCATACGGAATATTATTGAACTGAATCCCCGCTTCTTCGCACAGCACACCGATACAGGCCTGATTCGCATTGTTGTTGCCTGCCTGAGAAATAATGACCTCGCCGGGACGCGCCTTAGCGTCATCGAGCAAATCCTGAATGGAAGAATATTTTCCGCCGTTTTTTGCGGATTTCACGACCACACACAGCGGATCTTCACTCAGAGATGTGATATTGGTAAACATCTCTGGCATAATCGGAACCTGTCCCTGAGCGGCAAGCGCGATATACGAGCTGGTCACCAGGCTAAGGGTGTAACCGTCGTTCTTGGAAGTCATTGCCTGCGTGATGCCAGTAACGGAACCGCCGCCTGCAACATCCTCCACAACGATATTCACATCCAGTAATTCCTTAAAAATGGGCTGAAGGGAACGCGCCATCAGGTCGGTTGCACCGCCTGCACTGAAAGGAACGATAATCGTGATTTCCTTTTTAGGAAAATCGCTTTGGGCAAAACCGGCCGCAGTTAGCGCAGCAACGAGTAGGATGGAGACCAACAGGCATACGATTTTCTTCATGTTTTTTTCCTCCTTATTTTTCACGCTGTATTCGCTCAGCGTGCATTATACGATCAAATTACGGCGCTCATAAGGTCATCTTCAATGCGCATCAGTCGGTTGTATTTTCCGTTTCGCTCTCCTCGAACCGGCGAACCGAGTTTCATTTGCTTTGCTCCGACTGCAACGGCCAGATCCGCTTGGAACGTGTCGTTTGTTTCGCCAGAACGAAGAGAAGCCGTAATTTCAAATCGGTTGTTTTTCGCCATCGCCGCTGTCTTCAACGCCTCGCTCACTGTGCCGATTTGATTCACTTTCAGCAACAATGTATTGGCTGCCTTTTTTTCAATACCCATTTTAAGTCGCTCGTCATTAGTCGCAAACAGATCGTCGCCGACAATTTGTTTCTCAGGCAAAAGCGACGTCAGCTGTGAAAAGTGGAGCCAATCGTCTTCGTGGAAAGCATCCTCGATGTAAAGCAGTGGGTAATTGCGGCAGAGCTGCTGATAATATTCGATCAGCTTTTCAGCCTCCATGCAACCGCTTTTCATATTATAGCAGGATTTTTGAGCGTCAAATAATTCGTTGGCCGCCACATCCAGCCCCAGAAAAACGTGCTTTTCACATCCGACCTGCCTTGCAACAGACAGCATGGTTTCGAATGCTTCCTCCGTGCTGCTCATCGACGGCGCAAGTGCGCCTCCGTCTTCGGCAATCACACCGTATTTTTCTGCACAGCGTTTTTGCAACAGAGCGCGCATGTCGCTGATGGCCTCCACCTGATCGTGAAAGGAGGAAAAACCGTCAAGCACATACAGATAATCTTCAAATTCCAATCCAGAAGGGGAGAAGGCACCGCCGGAAATTACCGTAGACATTACGTTAGGCAATCTCGTTGCACTTAAACCACCCAAATAGCGATACAGCGGCAGCCCAAGCGCCAGCGCACCTGCTCGTGCGGCTGCCAGCGAAACCCCTAAAATAGCGTTACCACCCAGACGACTTTTTTGCTTTGTGCCGTCCAATTCAATCAGCCTTCGGTCAATTTTTCGCTGATCGGTGACATCCATTCCGATGACGGCAGGAGCCAGGATCTGATTGACATTTTCAACCGCCTTTCGAGTTCCCTTCCCATGGTAACGACTTCCGCCGTCGTAAATTTCGAGTGCCTCGTATTTTCCCGTCGATGTGCCGCTCGGAACGGATGCGGCAACCGTCAAACCGTTCGTACAGGTCATTTCAACCTCAACGGTCGGCTTTCCTCGCGAATTCAAGATCTCCCGGGCATAGACCTGTTCTATTTTAACGCTCACGATTCATTCTCCTTTTTCTCAATCACGACAACCCGGAAATTCATGATGTTAGTTCCGGTGTGTCCCGTTATCAACGCGTCGTTCAGTTGAAGCAGCGCTGTTGACGAATCATGCCGCCCCAGCATCTCCCAGAGATTAAGTCCCAATTCACAAGCTCTTTCAAACGTTTGATTATCCGATATGCCTCCGGCAATGTCACTCGGACCATCCGTACCGTCGCTGTCCATTGACAAGCACACCGTCGGGCTTTGCGCATGGAGTTTAAGCGGATAGCCCAGTGCCGTTTCTTGATTGGGGCCACCAGCGCCGCATGGCCCATGAATGGTGACGGTGGTTTCTCCCGCAGAAATGATGGCGCAGGGGGCGGCAAAAGGACGCCCAGTTTTCGTAACTTCGTTAGCAATGCCAGAGAAAAATATACCCAAATTACAGGCGTCGCCTTCCAATGCTGTGGAAAGCACATACGGGGTATAGCCCAATTCCTTGGCTTTATTGGCTGCAGCTACACAGGTGGAACGTGGGTCTGCTACACTATGGATATATGCTCGCGTATTAGTCAGCTTCTTAGGCGTTTCCATTTCGGGATGTGCCAGCCCTTCGAGCAGATGCTCGCGAATCGACGCTGGCGCTTCATCCCAAATCGCATATTCCTTCATCATGTCGATAGCGTCTTGGAATGTCGTCGGATCAGCCAGACTTAAATCTGGCCATGGCATGTCGGGCGGCGCCGTATCCAGAGTCAGTGTATGGATTTCCGCCGGTTTCGCATATTCGACCAAGTGGCCGCCTTTCATTTTGCACAAATGCTTGCGCACAGCGTTCATCTTTCCAATGCTTGCGCCGCTCTTGAGCAAGGCATCGTTGATTTTTCTTAAATCCTCCAATGTAATCCGGCCACATGGGAGATTCATCATCGCCGAGGAACCACCTGTAATGGGGGCAAAAATCAGATCCCTTTCTCCTGCTTTCTGAAGGATGGATAGAATCTTTTTCGCGCCGTCGATTCCGGCTTGATCCGGAAGTGGATGCCCTGATTCGATGATTTCAATCCGTTTCAACCTGCGCGTATCGCCCTTTTTGACCAACACGATACCTTCGTCGATCAGATCGCCCAGTTTTTCCTCTAGAGCTTGGGCAATCGGATAAGCTCCTTTTCCGACGCCTACAACATAGATATGATCAATTTCTCGGAGGAAAATTGTTCTTTCTCCGATTGAGATGGATTCGGGTGTTCGCCGAATGAGTCGCAGTGTTTCGTGATACGGAATGGCACGTTGAATGGCTGCCTCCGCGATATCCAACGCCACCTTCCGGGTTTTTGTCTCCCCGTGAGAAAGTAACATGTCATAATTTTTGATAATGTGTTCGGATTGCGCCATTTTTTACTTCCTTTCCTTTTCTTTTTACTTTATTAGAATTCTAACATTTTAGTTTTGGAATGTCAAGACGTTGTGAACAAATTTTCGCCATTTTTTTTATTCGCTCTTTTCCGAGTGCTCGTGTGTGCCTGCTCCCCGTTTTACAATGAATATTTACATATTTGACAGATGACCTTTCTTTTTTCGCTCAAATCATGTATAATAAAGTAGAATGTTAGTTTATCTCTAAAACCAAAGGTGGTGCAATCATGCTCGATAATCGGACAATCGGTGATTCCGTCTATGAAAAGATCAAATACGATATCGTTCATTTAACGCTGAAGCCGGGAGAGAAGCTTTCCGAAGCTTCCCTCGCGGAGAAATATGGCATTAGTAAGGCGCCCATTCGCGTCGCTTTGCGCAAATTGCAGGAAGAAGGCTTAATTGTCATTCGCCCACAAAGCGGGAGTATTGTTTCGCCAATTTCCATTTCTCGTGCCGTCAATATCATTGATATTCGACTTTTATTAGAGCCTTATGCTGCGGCACATGCCGTACAAAACCTTACCAAAGAAGATTTACGCTACCTAGAAGAACGCTTCAAACTTCTGGATATCATGGTGCCGGGTTCAGAGGAGAGGAGTCAATTCATCTCCAAGGTCGACATTGAGCTGCACGGCCTGATTCAGGATCGTAGTGGTAACCCGATGATTCGAGAGATTCTCAGTCGATATGCCTCTGAAATCCAGCGAATCCGTAGAGCCAATATCGAGTGGAGAAACCGAATGGGGCCTTCCGAACAGGAAATGCGTTATATTTTTGCGGCGATCACGCAGCGCGATGCCGAAAAAGCAGCGGAAGCCATGAGGATTCACCTGAACAATATCCGAACGGCGCTTCTGAATTTGCCCAATCAGTCAGAATAAGTATGGAGTCTTCATTTTAGAGTCTATTCCGACTTTTGTGTAAACGTAGGAGTCAGAAAAAATCATAGTGCTATGAGACGGTGAACAGAGCAATCAGTTCGCCGCCGTGACTGTTGCAAAAGAGAAATCCAACCGATTGTCAGGGATTGTCAAGCTAAAAACTTGGCAGTCCCTTTTTGCGTTGTACATCCGTTACAAACAAGTTATCCACGGGTGAACTTTCATTTTTCTTGAATATCGTCTTGACAAATCCTTGTCACTGAGCTATTATACTAGACGGTCGTATAGTAGACGATCGTCTACAAGGCAAATGGAAATAGGAGGAAAGACGTATGAAAAAGATAATATCGGCTTTTCTGGCGTCCATGCTGCTTCTGGGCAGCATCGGTGGTGCGGCGATGGCGGAGGGCATGACCTCCGGCACCTATGAAGCGGCAGCGCAGGGCTTTCACGGTGATGTGAAGCTGAGCGTGACGGTTGATGCGGAGAAGATTACCGCAATCGACATTCTGGAGCACAGCGAAACCGAGGGCATCGGCGCGGCGGCACTGCCGAAGCTGGTGGAAGCGGTGCTTGCGAACCAGACGATCGGCGTGGATTCCGTTGCAGGCGCGACGGTGACGTCGGAAGCGTTCAAAGCGGCGATGACGGATGCGCTGACGCAGGCGGGCGCGGATATGGATAAGATGACGGCGGCAGTCGAGGCTTCCACGCTGGAGGATGTCCAGATGGACGCGGATGTGGTCGTTGTCGGCGCGGGCGCGGCGGGTCTTTCCGCGGCGCTGAAGACGGCTCAGAACGGTCACAGCGTAATCCTGCTGGAAAAGATGGGCGTAATCGGCGGCGCAAGCGCGATGGCTGGTTCCGGCACGATGGCGACCGGTTCCAAGTGGCAGAAGGAAGACGGCTATGAGGATTCCGCCGAGAAGCTGGTCGAGGATATGATGGCGAACGGCCATCAGAAGAACGACCGCGCGACCGTTGAGCTGTTCGCCAACACCATCGGCGAGGCGTTTGACTGGCTGGTTGGCGAGGATGGCGCGGCTGTTCCGTATCAGCGCAGCGGCAAGCCGACCCGCAGTTACTCCGGCGAAGGGCGCGGCGCGGGCGTTTGCAAGAACCTGGCTGAGCGGCTGGAGACTGTCGGTGGTACGCTCCTGACCAACACCCCCGCGACGGAACTCATTGTGGAGAACGGCACGGTTGTCGGCGTGAAGGCTGAGGGCGAAGGCAAGGCGTACACCATCCGCGCGAAGGCAGTCATTCTGGCCAGCGGCGGCTATGGCGCGAACGATGCGCTCGTGCCGGATGAATACAAGAAGTTCGTCTATGCCGGTCATGCGGGCGCGACGGGCGATGCGATCAAGATGGTTGAAGGACTGGATGCCGACCTCATCAACATGGATCTGGTGAATACCCAGCCGAATTCCATGATCCTGCCGAGCGGTTTGGGTCAGTATTGCAACCCCGGCGTTGCCGGCGCATACAAGGCGGGCGCTTACATGGTCAATCAGAACGGCGAGCGTTTCTACAACGAGAGCGCGAACGCATGGGATCTGATGCAGGCGATGAAGCAGAACGAAGCGCAGTACCTGATTATGGATCAGACGGCGTTCGACAACTTCAACGCGGGCATGACCAATTCCAAGATTTACACGATGGAAGACGTGGAGAAGTGGCTGAGCGACGATTATGACGGTCAGCCGGTTATGAAGCAGGGCGCGACGCTCACCGAGCTTTGCGAGAAGCTGAATCTTCCGGCGGACGCGGTGGAAGCCTCCGCGAAGGCATTCAACGACTGTGCGGCGGCTCAGACCGCGGATGCGTTCGGGCGCACGCCTGCCGCGGCGCAGAGCGAAGAAGGCCCGTTCTATGCGCTTCAGATGCACATCCGTTACTATGCGTCCCTCGGCGGTCTGCATATCAACGACAGCATGCAGGTGCTCAATACGAAGCAGGAAGCCATTCCGGGTCTGTACGCGGCGGGCGAAGTTGTCGGCGGTCTGGAGGGCGACGTTTACATGGGCGCAACGCTGTTTGGTTGGGCTGTAGCTTCCGGCTACGATGCGGCGAACGCGGTGAACGCCGTGATCGCGCAGTAAGCAGATCCTACATGATTTGTACGGTTTAAAGTAAAAAATGCCGGAGTCGGTTGCCGATTCCGGTATTTTTTTGTATAATGGCGTCATGGGAGTGAGGAGCATGGCAAACGAAACGGATAAGGCGTTGGACAAAAAGACGCTGATTCTTGCGGAGGCAGAACGCATTTTTGCGGAAAAGGGCTACTATGGGCTGGGACTGTCGGAATTGCTGAAAAGCTGCGATGTGCCGAAGGGGAGTTTTTATTATTACTTCCCGGGTGGAAAGAAGCAGCTTCTTCAGGAAGCGCTCGAATTCAGCTACCGCAGGATGGAGCGCAGCATCAATGGGCATATCCTCGTGGAAGAAACGGCGCTGGCTTCTTTTGAACATATGGCGGATCGCCTCGCGCAGCGTGTGGCTTCGGGTAAATATTTTTCGTCGCTGTTCCTTACGATGATCTCGATTGAATCTGTCTATCTGGATGAAAGCGTCAACCAAACCTGCCGCCGACTCTACGATGACTGGCAGAAGCTCTATGCGGATCATCTGGTGCGATTTGGCTTTTCTGAAGAGGAAAGTGTTCCTAAGGCGCAGGCGATTTTTGCACTGATCCATGGCTCGATGATTTCCAGCTGGATTAAACGCGACCCGGCCGATTTGATGATGGCCAAAAAAGCGCTGCGCGGGATCATCGGTGAGAGATAAAAAGAAAGAATGGTATGGCAGGTCACTTATCTGCTGGCGTCTGAGGAAACGGTCAACCGTGAGTTTGGAGCGTATGATCGTATTCGAGACAACTTCCCGAAGTATGTTGTTTCCTTGGATGAGCTTGACATGAGCCGAAATGGTATCAAGCACCGAAATATTCGCGATTTCCTTTTGACGGAGGAATGGAACTGAACACGAAGCCCAGAATTACGTTAGCAACGTGGTGCTGGGTTTTATCATACGGGAAATCAATCGACATTCGGTCTTGTATGTTTGAGTTTGAGACATGCTAAACGACTTCGGAAGTGCGTGCGGCCGGATGCCGCTTTTTTGTGCGCTGACGCAATGCCTAAAAAGATATATGAATCTCATTTGGAGTTAATAAATAGAAGCGGATGTGAGATAACGGAAGCAATGTGCATGTCTGCTTTATTTTGAAAGATTTTTGTTAAAGGGGCAACCCATGCAGGAGCGATAAGGTGGTCAGCGCGATGACGGCATAGGGCGTGATACTCCCTCACGGATTCTCGATGATGAGAGGAGCGCTTTTGCCGCTCAATCAATGGCGCGGTGGAACGATGCCGCTTTACTGAAAGCGGCTTGGGATACGGACACGGGGGATCGCACGCTGATGCGCGTTCATGTGCTGGAGGGGGCGACGAGTTCTTCTGTTGGTACGCCTAAATATGTCAACGAGATCAAATATGATCAGTTTGGTAATATTGTAGAAATCGACAAACAGATCAACAATCAGGGGATCACATTGAATACATATTATTCTTATGATGATGAAAACCGAGTTGTTGATGTGATTTGCGATGAAGGCGACCGCATTATCGCATATACCTATGATGCGATTGGCAATCCGCTGGCCTATGACGGTTGGACGTTTACGTGGAAAACCGGACGTATGTTGGCCAGCATGGTGAAGAACGGAACCAATGCACAGTTCACCTATGACCATAACGGCCTGCGAATTAAAAAGGTTGTCCATATGACGCAGAGCGATGTGGTTGCGCTGATTGACGCGAATGGTACGCAGGTGGTAGAATATGGTTATGATGCGTGGGGGAATTTGATCAGCAAGAGCGGAAGTATGGCGGCGACGATTGCGTATCTGTATACAGCCCGCCGGAATGGATGGCAGGAACAGTAAAGAGAAAAATATTCAGAGAAAAGCACCGTTTAAACAAATGCTGTTGACGGATTGATAAGCGAGGAAAAATGAAAAAAGGATTTGTATTCATTTTTATAGGCCTGACTGTTTTTTTGATTATAATGAATATTGGATTCTATGAAGATGGAAGGAAATTTATAAAAGAAGAATCCTATGCGTGGAATGAGAAAAAGATATATGCATCGGATCATTTGATTGGGAAAAAAGCATTTCAAGAAATAAAAGAATTAAATGGAGCCGATATAGACGTCAATAAGGAAATCAAATATGTAAATATAGTGAATGATTTGGCTCTCGTCGTTTTTGAAAAGGATAATTTGAACAATGGAAAAGTTCAATTTCTCGTATATTCAGTGGATGGGCGATTTTTGCATGGATATCAAATAACGCCGAAGAATGCAGCGAGGATTCAAGTGGGAATTCTGAAGGAGAGCGGAGAAATCTGCGTATTCGATCCTAAGTTTGGATATGATTATAATGATGGAAAAATAAGATATGGAGTAACCCTGATAAAGAGCGGCGCAGCGCTGTCTTACGGTTTCTTTTATGATGATAAAGCCTTGGGATGGGAAGCATATACGGCATCTTTTTCTGAATTTATACCCAAAGAGATAAAGAAAGGGAAGCTGGTCATTCAGGAATCTGAAACGGGAAAAGAAATCATTCTGTTTGATAAGGAATAACAATCGGCGCTTGCTTCTTTAGCAGGCGCGCTCTCTTGCTTCTGGGAACATATTTGCGCATAAATCTTGACGTACAACGGGATCGAAACGGTTGCATTTTAATGCACAGGGCAGAAACACGGACGATTGGAAAGGCAGACGTACAACTGTGAAACGGGAAATGAAAAAAGGTGAACCCATTGTGATATGTACCCCCAATACTGGACACCCAGTATTGGGGGTACATATCAATGAAAAGTCTACGCTCTTTCTTTTTATCAAAAGGAAATGTGAAAAAATAGATAAATATAAAACAGAATATAAACACGATAGTGCCTCATTATATGCACGTCAATGGGCACTTTCGCGGGTACCGTCAAGTATTATGCGTAAATTCATTTACAATTCTGGCAGAACTCAGTCTGCACAGGTCAGGGAAACCTGCCCTTAATTACTTAGCAGCAGAGCACAGTGAGTGCGTCAAGGCAACAACACGAAGAAAGTTCTTCGCCATCCGCTGATGGACTAACGCAAGAACATTCCCAATCAATACAAAAGGCAGCTATACGGGCGTGTAGCTGCCTTTTTCGTCGGGTTAATTGAACTGAATATCCGAGCACAAAACAAATGCGGGTTTATCATCGCACCAAACAAAGTACCAGCCGTTTTCTTCTTCATATTTTTCTACGATGCGCAGGGTAAGCCCGGCATGGTCACCTATAATGATGTTGATTACTTCTATGTCTACAATTTGCAGGGCGATGTGGTTGCGCTGATTGACGCGAATGGCACGCAGGTGGTAGAATATGGTTATGATGCGTGAGGTTATTTGATCAGCCAGACTGGCACGATGGCTGCTACGCTGGGCACGGTGAATCCGTTCCGCTATCGTGGGTATGTATATGATAAGGAGACTGGGTTATATTATCTTAGAAATAGATATTATAATCCAGAATGGAAGCGCTTCATTAATGCTGATGTGCATGTATCTACAGGCAAGAGTATTCTACAGTGCAACGTGTATGCATACTGTTATAACAATTCCATCAAGTATGCCGATCCTAATGGTAATGTAGCAATTGTAGATGATGTAGTTTTGATGGGAACTGTTTTGCTCGCTGGGTTAGGGTTTGTTGCTCTTTTAAATATTCCAGCAATTAAGGGTATGGTTGTAAAATCATCCCAAGCTATGCTCGACGCAGTTAAAGCAGTAGCCAGTTTTAAACTAAAGCCACTTCAAGCGCGTAAAGAACCTTCTCGAAGTTTGGATCAAAAGGGTGATCCTAACACCGATGCAGATCTTCTTGATGAAAGTGGTGAACTTAAGCAACGACGCCACTATGGTTCTGATGGAACGGCGGAATATGATATCGACTATAAGCTTCAAGATGATGGAACGCATGTATTCCCGCATGTCCACACTTGGACAAATGGTAAACGTTCTAAAGAATCCATCCCGTATTCAGAATACTTTACGCCATACTAAATTGAATAAGGAGGTTTGTATGTCTGCAATTTCTTTTTTTGAGTTTAGAAATGCACTCGATAGAAACCAAGAGATTGAGTTTTCATTGTTTGATCGTCAGTACTTTGCCACTCCTAGAACAGATCCTCCTGAAGAGCAACTGTATGCAATTCTTGACGTCGAAAAGAATATATGGATTTTTGAAGGTTCGATAGAAAATATGATGTCTTTTAAGTTCGACAATGATAGAACACTGGGTAATAATTTTTCTTCGTTTATTATTGAGTACATTCTCTGATACTTCTTATGTCAAAGATTAGTCAAATATAGTATATCTGCACAGGTCAGGGAAACCTGCCCTTAATTACCTAGTAGCAGAGCACAGAGGGCGCGTCAAGGCAACAACACGAAGAAAGTTCTTCGCCATCCGCTGATGGACTAACGCAAGAACATTCCCAATCAATACAAAAGGCAGCTATACGGGCGTGTAGCTGCCTTTTTCGTCGGGTTAATTGAACTGAATATCCGAGCACAAAACAAATGCGGGTTTATCATCGCACCAAACAAAGTACCAGCCGTTTTCTTCTTCATATTTTTCTACGATGCGTAGGGTAAGCCCGGTATGGTCACCTATAACGATGTCGATTACTTCTATGTCTACAATTTGCAGGGCGATGTGGTTGCGCTGATTGACGCGAATGGTACGCAGGTGGTAGAATATGGTTATGATGCGTGGGGTTATTTGATCAGCCAGACTGGCACGTTGGCTGCTACGCTGGGCACGCTGAACCCGTTCCGATATCGTGGGTATGTGTATGATGAGGAAACCGGACTGTACTATCTGCGGAGCAGATACTATAATCCCATTATCCGTAAGTATCTGAACGCTGATATTCTTCTCGGTAAACAACTGCCCCTTCAGCACAACACCTACTCATACTGTGTCAATTCTCCAATCACAAAAGTTGATGAGGATGGTTGTGCGAGTACATCCTCGCTGTGGACAACGCTCCTTACTCGCATTCAGAACACACGTGCAATCACTCTATCTCGAAAAGATAACGGCTCAAAAATCAAGGAGTGATAACAATCATGAAGTTGCTGCCTATAAAAAGAGTTGTAGCTATGATTTATTGTACGGTGTGTTCAATCTGTGTTTTTACACCATGGATAGCTTCAGCAGACTGTAGCAATGCTCCTCCACAGCGAATTGTTGTATTTCCGCTTTATGCTGAGGAAATTATATACGGATTAGTAGAACCTGAACGCATCATCTACGTGGGACATCATTATGCTGAGTCTGGTATCGATGATTGGCCGACTATGATAAAAAGTCAACAGGCTGCTGGCGAATGCTGGGAAAACTCCGACGAAGAAGAAATTCTCTCACTGAATCCTGACCTTCTGATTCTGGATTCGTACCTGCAAGATAACTTCGAGGAAGATTTCCCCGCTTTCTTCCATTCTACAGTGCCGACCCTCTTTCTCGATTCGCCAAAGTCAATAGATGACATCATCCATTTGATCATTCTCCTCGGCGATATTGTTCAGAAGCCAGATGCAGCCCTCTCTATGGTAAACGAGATGATTTCTTCCATGTCAAGCATCCGTGAAGTTGCAAACAAAATACCTACAAATGAAAAAAAGACTGTTGCTTTGTTTGGTGAACCAAGTATCTTCTTTGACCTTGTGGCAAATGTTTGCAATGTGAATGGTTTGTATTGTCCCGATGAGCAATCATTGGCAGTTGCCAATCCCGATATCATTGTACTTCTGCCTTATTGCATGGACGGCGGATTCCTTTTAGATATCGGCAAAGAATATTCTAAAGATTGTATTGTACAACTTGAATCTGAATCTTCGCTTTCAAGGATTACAGCGATTTCTTCAGGTGCTATATATGCACTCAATTTTCATGGCAGTCAATATATCGCAGATTGTGCTATGCGCCTTTTAAAAATCGCTTATCCAACGTTTTTCAGCGATTAAATATTTATAGAATCTGCAACAAATCCTACTCATGACTTGCACATTCTTCCTGATGGAGCATCTCTGGATGCTCCTTTTTCTTTCCCCTCCCCTTGATTTCTTCTTGAAGTCAAGGGGATTTTTCTCTATTTCTCGAATCACCACGAAGAAAGGAATAAACATATGGGCATATTTAGCTGCCTTTTTCATCGGTTTAATTGAACTGAATATCCGAGCCTAAAACAAATGCGGGTTTATCATCGCACCAAACAAAGTACTAGCTGTTTTCTTCTTCATATTTTTTTACGATGCGCAGGGTAAGCCCGGCATGGTCACCTATAACGATGTCGATTACTTCTATGTCTACAATTTGCAGGGCGATGTGGTTGCGTTGATTGACGCAGATGGTACGCAGGTGGTAGAATATGTTTATGATGCGTGGGGGTATCCGATCAGCAAGACTGGCACGATGGCTGCTACGCTGGGCACGGTGAATCCGTTCCGGTATCGTGGGTATGTGTACGATGAAGAGACGGGATTGTATTATTTGCAGAGCAGATATTATAGCCCGAATTGGAAACGGTTTGTAAATGCTGATGTCATAATGGAGGGAAATGCATATTCGTATTGCAATGACAACCCTTGTAACCTTATGGATGATGAGGGAGAACTACCAAGAGGGTTTATGCATGAAGCAGTATGCGATGATATTGTTGAGAAGTCAGCGGGAACTCTATTTAAAACGGGAGTTAAGATAGTGGAAATTCCAGGAAAGGCTTATGGCAGAGCTGATATACGAACAGCAGACGGAATGATCTGGGAAGTGAAGCGAGTAACGTGTAGTCCGAATAGGGCATTCAGGCAAGTCGAGGGATATCTTGGAGGAAGATGGGGTAGTCTTGAAAACGGAAATAAGCAACCTGTTCGAGGAGGCAATAGACCGATATCTGGCGTTATTACTAAATATCCGGGATATATTGGATACTATATGAATGTAGGAAATGGTTATATTCTATATGATTATATTAAATTGACAAATCTGGAACAAGAAACGGCAACAGGAAAAGTGAAGGAGAGTGTTTCTGAACGAGCGCCCGCTTTCGGAGGGGTTTCTAAAATTAGTATGGCTCCTGTATTGGGAATGGGACTTGGTTTAGGAGCTGCATTTGGAAGTGAAATTCTACGTGGCGGTATTGGAAGTAGAAATACCTATTTGTTTTATTGATAAGTTATGAAATATTAGATATGCTTAATGCGAAAATAAGGATGTGATTTTGGTGAAATTAAAAAGTGAAACAAATCGAATGTGGTCAGAACAGGAATTGGATGAGAAAGCAGTATGGGAGTTTCAACATCCACATAATGCAAAAGAGAGAAGAAAAATTCGAAACGATATCGCAGATGAAATTGAAGAAATTCTTGTAAATGAAGGGTTTGTCCGTTGCAGGACGACGTTTTTCCGTGCAAAAGGCGACGACTTACTGCAATTGATCAGTGTGAGATGTTTTGGAACGTGGGGACAGCCGGAAATTGATGTGGAATTGGAACCTTTGTATAATGTGTTTGATTTTGTAAGACGTACTATGAATGAAATGGTCACAGATGAAGGGGTTGAAGGAAAAAGTATTGAAACTCTTCAAAATATACATATACATCCTATCTACAATTCGTATTTGGCACATAAAGATGATTATATGTCTGAAATGAAGAGAGAGAAGGAAATCTTAAGTAAAGTAATTAGAAATTTAAATGAAATAGATAATTTAAAAAAGTATGATGCATGGTTTGAAAAAAATGTTGAGATAATAGATGGTGTATATCTCGTGAGATTACCATATTTGCTGATTTACAGGGAGTATGAAAAGGCTTGCAAGATTATGACTCAATATAGGCTTGAAGAAGAACACGATTATGAGAAAATTCAGATAGAATATAAATGCGAATTTGATAAAATCAAAGAAATGCTCCCCATGAGATTTAAAACCTATAAGGAATTTGGAGAATTGATTAGTGCAATAAACGAAAAAAATGATGATAAAATAATGGAAATTCTTAATCAATGGAAAACTGAGTCTTATAATGCCATAGAAAAAAGATCTAAGATGTTTATAAGAAAGTATCCGATTGTATTATTCCACTATTAATATTTGCTATTTAGAGTGGAGCGTAGATAAAAAAATCTACGCTCTTTCTTTTTATCAAAAGGAGATGTGAAAAAATAGATAAATATAAAACAGAATATAAACACGATAGTGCCTCATTATATGCACGTCAATGGGCACTTTCGCGAAATCGAGATTATAACGACTTTAGGGCAGTATATAATGCCAATCAACAGGCAATTTATGATGAAAAGACAGGACCTAATCTCACTGAGATGAATTCAGATTGGGATTATTGGGCATGGTCTAAGTATGTTCAGCATTGATTTGTTTCAAGATAGAAAAAGTTCAAATTGGAATTAAAAGGACGACGATAATTTTGTGCTATATTGTTTTAATAGACAGCTATTAGAAGGGAAAAACATGAATCAGGTTCAGGTTCGCCTTCGAATGCGATGTATCTACCAAACATGTGAATCCCTGACATTGTCCAATTATATGTTCCAAAGTAATGGAAAGCATAGGGATCATCCTGATCAGGGTATATTGTGACCTGCCATTCTGGTGTTCCTGAATCATCGGTTACATCGGGATCATGATTGCAGAAGGTGATTTCATTGGGAACATGCGTATCATTTGACTCATAATCAAAAGAGTCGGAAAAATGGAGATCAATAATTAAAATGGAACGATTTAGGACAATCGCTGAACCTGATTTAACCATTAGATCGTCGTCTACATAATTGTCAATGGCGGAACGATACCATTTTTTGAGGTCTATCTCGACATATTCCTCATATTGACTCGATTCGTAGGAATGATTCAAGACACATGGAAAGAAGGACATAGGTTCCGCGGAAGCAGTTGTGGAAAATGCAAGTAGTAAAAAAAGTGTGATAAAGAAGCAATGTTTAGAGCGCATGGTAAAATCCTCCTAATCAGTTTCTATCGGTATTATACCATGCTATATGGTTATAGGAAATGGCAATCTATCATTTTGCAAATATAAAATTTATGATATTTTACTGCAAAGGGAAATTGAAATATTGCAGGAAAGATTTTTTCTATATTTATCTCTATTCCCATAGTACTTTTTCCAAGCTCATTAGATTGCTTATAGTGTGCTTCTGCAAGCTGGGGCATTGCTTCAGCGAGAAATTGAAAAAATCATTTCTCAGATACAAAACTACTCCCTGAAAATCAGCGCTTGCTTCTTTGGCAGGCGCTGATTTTTTTATGCCTTTACGCCGATTGATACACTAGACGAAACAAAGGACATGCGAATTGGCGTAAAGGTATAGTATGGGCGAAAAACAAAAGTGCTTTGAAAGTATAGATAAATCAAGAAAAATTGGTTTGCAAAGAGCGTAAGTTTGAAATCCCGACGATGAAGCTGCTGACCGCCTCCTCCGCCGCGCCTGCCGTGAAGGCCGAGGCGAAGGAAGAGGCCGAGAAGCCGGCGGAAAAGCCGGTCATCGACTTCAGCAAGGTCGAAATCGAGCCGCTGTTCGCCGATTACGTGGATTTTGAAACCTTCTCCAAGAGCGATTTCCGCGCGGTGAAGGTCAAAGCCTGCGAAGCGGTGAAGAAGAGCAAGAAGCTGCTCAAGTTTACGCTGGACGACGGCACGGGCGAGGATCGCACGATTCTTTCCGGCATCCACGCGTTCTATGAGCCGGAAGAGCTGGTCGGCAAGACGCTCATCGCCATCACCAACCTGCCGCCGCGCCCGATGATGGGCATTGATTCCTGCGGCATGCTCCTCTCCGCCATCCATAAGGAGGAAGGCGAGGAGAAGCTGAACCTGCTGATGGTGGACGAGAGAATCCCGGCGGGCGCGAAACTGTACTGATTTTATAGGATGAAGCAAAACCGAGTCGCTTACCGGGCGGCTCGGTTTTTTGCGTGAAAAATTCCGCACATAAAGCGGACGCGCAATGCGCGCCCCTACAACGGGGGCCTGGTTTCCGCAGGATGCGGGGCGGCCAGCGGCCAAAACATGACGGCCTATCTCAATGCGCAGATGGAAACCGGAAATATGACGGATATTTACTGTTCGTCGGTCTTTGAGCAAGGCGTCGGCGACAAGCTGATGGATCTGTCCGGCTATGCGTTTATGGATAACTACGTCGAATCCCGCCTGCGTGAGGTGATGGATAACGGCGCGATTTATTTTGTGCCGACGTTCTACAACTGAACGGGCATTACATATAGTACAGCGGCAATAACAGCGTGTACGTGCTGGACGACGAGGGCCTGCGCCTGTTCAACAGCAGCCGCGTCGAGCTGCTCAGCGGCTTTAACGTGTACAGCGTGCTATCCGGCATGGAGTATCTGCACGGCAGCTCGTTTGAAGCGACCCGGCAGAAGTTGGAAGAAACCGGGCTGGCGTATTCCAACGCCATGCTCGACGGAACGGAGTATTACTATGCGTTCTATCGGATGGAAAATGCCCGGTGGACGCTGCTGTTCCTCGTGCCCTCGAGCGATGTGGCGGTGAACACGGTTCGGCTGGTGAACATGACCATCGAAATGATCCTCGTGCTGGCGGTGGTGCTGGTCGCGGCGGTCGGGCTGGCGATTTTCCTGATGCTCAAGCGTCAGCAGAAGCTTGCCGTCGCCGCCGAGCGCCGCAACACGGCGGAACTTGCCGCCGCCAACGAGAAGCTCGATCACGCCAATACGGAACTGAGACGCGCCGTGGAGGCCGCGGAAACGGCGTTTAAGACCGCCGAGGCGGCCAGCCAATCCAAGAGCGATTTTTTGGCGAACATGAGCCACGATATTCGCACGCCGATGAACGCGATGATCGGCATTACGACGCTCATCGACCACGACGCGGATTCGCCGGAGAAGGTGCACGAATACGTCCGCAAAATCCGCCGCTCGAACGAGTATCTGCTCGGCATCATCAACGATGTGCTGGATATGAGCCGGATCGAGAGCGGCAAAACCGTGCTCAACGTCGGCGAATTCGATATCCGCGATATCGTGGATCAGATTGACGCCGCTTTCCGCCTGCAGACGAAGGAACGCAGGCATTGAAATGAACCGGAACGAGGAGGTTGTCAATATGTGCGAAGCCATCCGGCAGATGATGGATGAGAGCGAGCGACGCGGAAAGTTGTACGGCGAAAAAATCGGCGAGGAGCGCGGAGAAAAGCGCGGCGAACTGCGCGGCAGCACGAAGGAAAAATTTACGATTGCGCAGCGCATGCTGGAAATGCAGTACCCGGCGGAGCAGGTGGTCAGCATCACGAGGCTGACGCGGGAAGAGGTCGAAGGAATTCGCAAGACGATCAAGTATTGAGCCGGAAAGCGACTGACGCGCCGCAAATCCCGGTTGCAAATCGCCGCGCGAGGGTGTATCATAAAACGAAGATCACTTGCGCGGAGGACGTATGACGGATAAGCGATTGACGAAAAAGAGACTGAAAAATCACTTTGCCTATAACTGGTGGAAGTATGCCCTGTCGGCGGCCATCAGCGCGATGCTGGTGAGCGTTGTGTTCGCGGTGACGGAATACCGCCCGTCGGCGGAAAAAAAGGTGGAGCTGTACGTGCTCAACAGCTACATCGAAACGGAAACCTTCCAGCAGGATTTCTGGCCGGAATTGCAGGCGAGGAAGCCCGAGCAGGAGGCGCTGACCGTTTTGAACATCAACCTGACGGACAGCAGCAACATCTATGCGCCGATGCAGTTTTCCACCTACGTGGCGGCGCAGCAGGGCGACCTGTTCCTGATTTCGCGGGACGAGATGCTCAAGATCACGTATGACGGCGCGCAGGAAGCGCTGGTGGAGCTGACGGCTTATCTGGACAGCGGCGTGATCGACGCGGCCGGGCTGGATCTGGCGCAGGGCACGCTCGACCGGGGCGACGGCACGACGGCGGTTTACGCCATCCCGGCGGGGACGCTGACGGGGCTTTCGCAATACGGCAACAACCCGGAAAACAGCTTCCTCTGTATCCCGCTGTACACCAAGAACGCGGATACCGCCGCGGCCCTGATCGGCCTGATGGTGGAGAGACTGCAAAGATAAAATATTTTTTCACCCCGAAAAGGCGGCGCATGTGACGCCGCCTTGTTTTTTGCGACTTCGTGCTTTAGTGCGCGAAATTGACACGAGACACAAGATGCTGTATCATAGCAAAGCTTGCGTTACAAAATATGGGATCAAGTTGATATAAACAGGGGAGAGAGTAAACATGCCGGAGAAGATCAAGAAGCGCGACGGGCGGCTTGTGCCTTACGACGAGAGCAAAATTGCAGCCGCCATTGACCGCGCGTTCGTGGCCGTGGAGAGCGGCAAGGGCGAGGCCGAAGCCGAGCGTTTGGCGAAAATCGTCACCCGCGAGATGAACGCGAAGGAGAGTAATGAAACGCCCTCCGTCGAAGATATTCAGGATCAGGTGGAGCAGGTACTCATCGCCGAAGGCTATGCCAAGACGGCGAAAGCCTACATCCTCTACCGCGCCGAGCGCAGCCGCACCCGCGAGGCCAAGACCCGCCTGATGCACATTCTGGAGGATATCACGTTCAAGGACGCTTCCGAATCGGACGTGAAGCGCGAGAACGCGAACATCGACGGCGATACCGCGATGGGCACGATGCTCAAGTACGGCTCGGAGAGCGCCAAGCAGTTCTACGACATGTATGTGCTCAACCCGGAGCATGCGCGCGCGCACCGCGAGGGCGATATCCACATCCACGACCTCGACTTCCTGACGCTGACGACGACCTGCACGCAGATCGACCTGACGCAGCTTTTCAAGGGCGGTTTCTCGACCGGCCACGGTGTGCTGCGCGAGCCGCAGGACATTGGCAGCTATTCCGCGCTGGCCTGCATTGCCATTCAGAGCAACCAGAACGATCAGCACGGCGGTCAGGCCATTGCCAGCTTTGATTACGACATGGCGCCCGGCGTGGCCAAGACCTACGTGAAGGAATACCGCCGCGCGCTCGGCGCTGCGCTGGAGCTGCTGCTGAACCACGACGCGGCCAACGACGAGGCGAAGGCCATCGTCCGCCAGATCAAGGCGGAGACGGGCGCGACCCCGACCCTCAAGCCGAACAAGGAGTTTGACGACGCGCTGCGCGAGCGCCTGCTGGCGATGACGGACGAGGCGACCGCCGAGCGCATGATTCATTACGCGACCGAGCGCGGCTACCGCGAGACCGAGCGCCGCACCTATCAGGCGATGGAGGCGTTCATCCACAACCTGAACACGATGCACTCCCGCGCGGGCGCGCAGACGCCGTTCTCCTCCATCAACTACGGCATGGATACGTCGCCCGAAGCGCGCATGGTGATGCGCAACCTGCTGCTGGCGACGGAAAGCGGCTTGGGCAACGGCGAAACGCCGATTTTCCCGATTCAGATTTTCCGCGTCAAGGAAGGCGTGAGCTACAACCCCGGCGACCCGAACTACGACCTGTTTCGGCTGGCGATCCGCGTGAGCGCCAAGCGCCTGTTCCCGAATTTCTCGTTTGTGGATGCGCCGTTCAACCTCAAGTATTACAAACCCGGCCACCACGAGACGGAAATCGCCTACATGGGCTGCCGCACCCGCGTCATCGGCAACGTATACGACCCGACGCGCGAGGTTTGCAACCGCCGCGGCAACCTCTCCTTCACGTCGATCAACCTGCCGCGCATCGCCATCGAGAGCCACGGCGACATCGACCTGTTCTTCAAGACGCTGGATGAGCGGATGGATCTGGTGTTCGAGCAGCTGGACGAGCGCTTTGAGATTCAGGCGCGCAAGAAGGTGCGCAACTATCCGTTCCTGATGGGCGAAGGCGTTTGGATGGACAGCGAGAAGCTGAATTGGGACGACGAGGTGCGCGAGGTGCTCAAGCACGGCACGCTGTCCGTCGGCTTCATCGGTCTGGCGGAGACGCTGGTGGCGCTCATCGGCGAGCACCACGGCCAGAGCGAGCGCGCCCAGAAGCTGGGCCTGAAGATCATCGGGCATATGCGCGAGCGCTGCGACGCGCGCAGCGAGGAGAAGAAGCTGAACTACACGCTGCTGGCGACTCCGGCCGAGGGACTTTCCGGCCGGTTTGTGAAGATCGACCAGAAGCGCTACGGCAGGATTCCGGGCGTGACCGACCGCGAGTATTACACCAACAGCTTCCACATCCCGGTGTACTACCCGATCAGCGCGTTTGACAAGATCAAGCTGGAGGCGCCGTACCACGCGCTGACGAACGCGGGTCACATCTCTTACATCGAGATGGACGGCGACCCGACGAAGAACCTCGACGCGTTTGAGGCGGTTGTGCGCGCGATGCACGACGCGGGCATCGGTTACGGCTCGATCAACCACCCGGTTGACCGCGACCCGATCTGCGGCTACAACGGCATCATCGGCGACAGCTGCCCGAAGTGCGGCCGTCAGGAGGAAGAGGTGCACTTTGAGCGCATCCGCCGCATCACGGGCTATCTGGTCGGCACGCTCGACCGTTTCAACAACGGCAAGCGCGCGGAAGAGCACGACCGCGTGAAGCACGGAATCTAAAAGGCTACGTTGGGGCTTTGCCCCAAACCCCAGCAGGGAAATGATTTCCCTGCACCCTCTCCACATGGATTGCGTTGCAATCCATGAAGGGGGAGGTGCAGGAACCTCAGGTTCCTGCCGGAGTTTGAGGCGGAGCCTCAAGCGTATTTTGGAGGGTTTATGGAAATTCGTTTGGCAGGACTCGAACCCGAATCCATCGTCGATGGGCCGGGGTATCGGTTTACGGTGTTTGTTCAGGGCTGCCCGCATAACTGCCCCGGCTGCCACAATCCGCAGACGCATGACTTTTCCGGCGGCCATCTGACCGATACGGACGAGGTCATTGCGCATCTGGGAAAAAATCCGCTGGTGCGCGGACTGACGCTCTCCGGCGGCGAACCGATGATGCAGCCCGAGCCGCTGTACCTGATTGCCAAGGCGGCGAAGGAAAAGGGCATGAACGTCTGGTGCTACACGGGCTTCACGCTGGAAAACCTGCTCCGCGAGAACCGCGATGACCGCATGAAGCTGCTTTCCGTGATCGACGTGCTGGTGGACGGGCCGTTCCTTTCGCACGAGCGGTCGCTCGACCTGCTTTATTGCGGCAGCAAAAACCAGCGGCTCATCGACGTGCCCGCGACGCTGGCAGCGGGGGAGATTAAGCTCTACGTGCCGCCGGAATGGTAAGCCTAATTAAAGAATGTATCACGCGATTAACCCTATTCTCTTGCGGGAATTAGGGTTAATTTTTGCATAAAGACGGGAAAGCGGCTTGTTCAAAATGCATGAATGTGTTAGAATGCTGTCAAAGGCGTGCGTCAAACGCCGAAAGAAACAGGGAAAAACACAGGAGGAATGTCAAAATGAAACAGACTTCTCGTCGTGAGTTTTTGAAACTGGCCGGTAAGGGCGTGCTGGGCGCGGCGGCGCTGAGCACCGTTCCGGCGATGCTGCCGGCGCTGGCCGAGGGCGCGGAAGCCCCTGCCTGGCCGTGGGCTTACAAGCAGCTGGATAAGGACGCGGTCATGAAGCACGGCTATGAGTGCTTCTATTCCCACGGCGGCTGCTGCGCGGGCGCTGTGGCGGCGATTGTCGAGCTGCTGGCAGACGAGTACGGCTATCCGTACAACCAGTTGAACGCGCGCATGTTCGCGGACGGCGCGGGCGGATACGGCGCGGGCACGCTTTGCGGCTCTCTGGGCGGCGCGTGCGCGGTGTTCGGCCTGTTCTGCGAGGCGAAGGAAGCCCGCGAGCTGCGCGACCAGCTCTACGCCTGGTACAAGGAGCATGCGTTCCCGAGCTATCAGCCGGAGATGGAATCCATCACGACGGTTTCCGGCGCAATCGAGTGCGCGGTTTCCGTCGGCAACTACATGAAGGCGACCGGCTATGAGATGAGCGACCCGGGCCGTCTGGCGCGTTGCGCGGCCGTTACGGGCGAGACCGCGGCGAAGGCCGTCGAGCTGCTGAACATCCACTTCGGCTTTGAGGAAGCCCCGGCGGAAGAGCCGAAGGAAGAGGTCGCGCTCGGCGAGAACGAGTATATCGGCACCGGCGTGAGCGCCATCGGCGGCGAAGTGAAGGTCAAGGTCACGATGGACGGCGACAAGATCGCGAAGATCGACGTGCTGAGCCACAACGAGACCAGCGGCATTTCCGATCCGGCGCTTGAGCAGATTCCGGCGGCGATCATCGAGGCGCAGAGCGCGGATGTGGACGTGGTTGCGGGCGCGACCAAGACCTCCGAGGCGCTGATTGCGGCGGTGAAGGACGCGCTCTCTCAGGTGAAGTAACCCCTTTTCAGACATTCAAAAAAGGCACCGAATAAAGGTGCCTTTTTTTGTGTGCAATTTTGGCGGAAAACGGCTAAAAAACCGCGTGTCAAGGTTTGAAAAAAACGGCCGAATTTGGTATACTATAATAGAAATAAAATGTGCGGAAAGCACACGCGCGGGAGGCTGTATGATCCTTCATCTGGGCGACGATGTGAGCGTGCACAGCGCCGACATCGTGGCCATCATTGATTTGACACAGAGCCAAAGCCCCGTCACCGGGGCGATGCTCGCGGAGATCCGCCGCCAGAACCGTATTCTTGCCCGGCAGGGCATCACCGCCAAAAGCGCGGTGATCTGCGCGGGCGCGAGACGGGCGGGCGGCATGACGGAAAACGCGCGCGTGTATCTGTCGCCCATTTCCACGGTGACCCTTGCGCAGCGCGCGCATGAGCGAGCCTATCCCGCCGCCGATTCGCTGTTTGAAGCGGCGCAGGAGAGCGAGCAGCCCGAGCTTTGAGGGCCGAGAAACGAGGAGAGTAAATGGAAAACCAAGACATTCAGCAGCAGCTTGATCAGCTTGAACGGCCGGACGGCGCTTACGACGAGAACCAGATACAGGTGCTCGAAGGGCTTGAGGCCGTGCGCAAGAGGCCGGGCATGTATATCGGCTCGACGGATGAGCGCGGATTGCATCATCTGGTCTACGAAATTGTGGATAACGCGGTGGACGAGGCGCTGGCCGGCTTCTGCAACGAGATCATCATCACGCTGCACAAGGACGGATCCTGCTCCGTGCAGGATAACGGACGCGGCTTCCCGGT
>CAKTXH010000031.1 GCA_934630975.1 uncultured Clostridia bacterium
ATGTTCGAGCCGGTGACCAAGCGCACCAAGCTCGTCATGCGCCCGGATTCCATCGCGGAAATCACGCGGCTGGCGTTCAAATACGCCGAGGGCGAAGGCAAGCCCGGCGCAACGCATATCGACCTGCCCGTGGACGTTTCACTTCAGGATGTGCCGGAAAACGAAACGCCGCTGCACCGCGCAGGCCCGAACCCCGAAAGCGCCTCGCTGGAGCACATCGAAATCGCGGCGGGTCTGATCTTCCGCAGCCAGAACCCGGTAATCCTTGTCGGCAGCGACGCGGTGCGCGAGGACGCCAGCGAAGCGCTGACCGAGATGGCCGAAACGCTGCACATTCCCGTCGTCAACACGATGATGGCCAAGGGCATGATTCCCTACACCAGCCCCTATTCCCTCTGGACGGTCGGTATTCCGCAGAAGGATTACGCCAACCGCGTGCTCGAAAACGCTGATCTGCTCATCTGCGTCGGCTACGATATCGTGGAATACGCGCCCCAGCGCATCAACCCGACGCGCAAAACGCCCATTCTGCACATCAACACCATGCCCGCGCACATCAACAAATACTATCAGACCACGTGCGAGGTCGTCGGCGATATCAGCGATTCGCTGCACCGCATCACCCTGCGCACCCACCGCACGCAGGAACCCACCGCCGCGCTGGCCATCCGCGAGCAGCTTGTCGCCGAACACGAGAGCTATGCGGCGGACGCATCCTTCCCGATGAAGCCGCAGCGCGTGCTGAGCGACGTGCGCAAGGCGATGCGCCCGGGCGACATTCTGCTCTCCGACGTGGGCGCGCACAAGATGTGGATTGCCCGGCATTACAACTGCTACAAGCCGAAAACCTGCCTGATTTCCAACGGCTTCGCGACGATGGGCTTTTCCCTGCCCGGCGCGCTGGCGGCGAAGCTCGTTTCGCCGGATAAGCGCGTGCTGGTCGTCACCGGCGACGGCGGCTTCATGATGAACAGTCAGGAGCTGGAAACCGCCGTGCGCGAACATCTGCCCTTTGTGGTGCTGGTATTTGTGGACGGCGGCTACGGCCTGATCAAGTGGAAGGGCATGGATAAGTTCGGCGAGACGCACTACTGCGATTTCACCAACCCCAACCTGGTCGCCTATGCCGAGGCGATGCACTGCAAGGGCTACCGCATCAATGCCGCAGAGGAGCTTCTGCCGACGCTGGAAGACGCGTTTAAGCAGGACGTGCCCGCGCTCATCGAGTGCCCGATTGATTACACTGAAAACGGCAAGCTGACCCAGCACCTCAAGGAAGTTTACGCGCATTTGGAGTAAGCCAAAAGGCGCTTCCCTCGTTCGGACAGGGAAAGCGCCTTTTCGTATGCTTTTTTCTTACTTCGCCAGCTCGACAGCGATCTGCGCCGCCGCACGGGCGTTGTTATAGGCCAGCTGGATGTTGGTCTTGAGGCTGTCGCCGCCGGTCAGCTCGACAATGTGCGCGAGCAGGAACGGGGTGATGTTCTTGCCCTTCACGCCGGCCTCGTCGGCCATCGCCATCGCCTTGTCGATAACAGCACTCATCTGGTCGAAATCCATCGCGTATTCTTCCGGCACCGGGTTGCCGATAAGCATGCCACCCTGAAGGCCCATGCCCCACTTCGCCTTGGCAATCGCCGCGACGTCCGCCGGGGTCTTGGCGTTGTAATCCACGCCAAAGCCGCTCTTGCGGCAGTAGAACGCCGGGAAATCGTCGGTATTCAGGCCGAGCACCGGAACGCCCATCGTCTCCAGATACTCGAGCGTGCGGCCGATATCCAGAATCATCTTCGCGCCCGCGCAGACGACCGCAACCGGGGTATGCGCCAGTTCCTGAAGGTCGGCGCTCACGTCCATGGTCACCTCGCCGTGGCGATGCACACCGCCGATACCGCCGGTGGCAAAGATGTGGATGCCCGCCATGTTCGCCAGAATCATCGTGGTGGCAACGGTGGTCGCGCCGGTCAGCTTCTTGGCGACGACGATCGGCAGGTCGCGGCGGCTCACCTTGAGTACGCCCTTGGCCTCGCACATGCGAACAAGCTCAGCCTCGGTCAGGCCGCACTTGAGGCGGCCGTCGATGATCGCCATCGTCGCCGGAATTGCGCCCTGCTCGCGGATGATCTTCTCCACCTCGCGGGCGAAGCTCAGGTTCTCCGGGTACGGCATGCCGTGGCTGAGGATGGTGCTCTCCAGCGCGACGACGGGCTTGCCGGTGCGAACGGCTTCTTCGATTTCCGGGGTGACGTCCATGTAAGCTTTGAGATCAAAATTGTTCATTTGATATACTCCTTTACCATATTTTCAATCGCCGCGGGAGACATCTCGCGGCTGATAGTGTCGCTTGAAGAGATGGCGACCATGCCCGCGCCCATGCCGAACGCGAGGATATCCTGCGCCGAGTATCCCCGGCGGGTCGCATAGATGATGCCGGCCATCGAGGCGTCGCCCGCGCCGGTCGCGTTGACCATGCCGTCAAACGCGCGGCTCTGCCCCCAAATGCCGCCCTCCGGGCCGCGGTAATACATGCCGTCCTTCCCCAGAGAGACGAACACACGCCGCACACCTTTGCCGCGTACAATATCGCAGGCCATTTCGACGTTTTCCGGCGTATCGACCGGGCAGTCGCTGAGCACTTCCAGCTCCATGCGGTTGGGCTTGATCGTATCGAAACAGCCGATGAACGGTTTCAGCTCCCGCGCCCATGCCGTCGAAACGGGATCGAGGTACAGCGGCCTGTCGCAGACCTGAGACAGGCGCTCGATGGTCTTGGCGGACAGGTTGCCGTCGCAGACAACCATATCCGCGCCGCAGAGCAGATCGCGGGATTCATCCACCAGCTGCGCGTTGAGCTGCTTGATGATGTGCATGTCGCTCATCGCCAGCAGCATATCGCCGTCGCCATCCATGATGGAGATATAGCTGGAAGAGCGTTCGCCGCGCAGCACACGGGTCGCGCTCATGTCGATTCCGGCCTTTTCGCAGCCTTCGATGATGCCGCGCCCCTGCACATCGTCGCCAACGACGGTGATCAGCCGCACGGTTTCGCCCAGCCGCGCCAGATTTTCGCAGATGTTGCGGCAAACGCCGCCCAAAGAGGTATGCAGCGAACCGGGGTTGGAATCCCGCATGATGAGCTGACGATCGCTCTTGCCGTGGATATCCATATTCGCGCCGCCGATACCGGCAATATAACCCATTGGTATAGCCTCCAAATGCGCCATGTGTTGAAAAAGTCCCGCCCCTGCGGGGCAAATTTCATTATACTGGTTTTGGTGCAAAAAAGCAACACAAAAAGCGGTTTGAGAACGCTCTTGCTTCCGCCGAGTTTAGGCAAATTTCGGATTTGCGCATTGATTGTGCAAAACAAAAAACCGACCGCAAAAGCAATCGGCTTTTTCTGGCACCTCCAATGGGAATCGAACCCATGATTTTGCCTTGAGAGGGCAACGTCTTGACCGCTTGACCATGGAGGCAAATGGCTGGGGAACTAGGATTCGAACCTAGACAATACGAGTCAGAGTCGTAGGTGCTGCCGTTACACAATTCCCCAATGAACTGATGTCGCTGACAAAAAGAATTATACCAAAGCAGCGGAATTCTGTCAACACCTTTTTTCAATTTTCTTCCGATTTTGTCAAAAAATGCGTCCGCTTGCCTGCAAAGCCAAGATGTGCTATAATGAAGCCCAATTTCAAACGCGGCGCGTTCGCCGCATCAGACTGCTTGAAACTTGAAAGGAAGTTGTTTCATGAAAGCAACACGGGCTTTTGTCCTGTTCTTGCTGACTGTTTTTCTCTGCCCGGCGATAGCCAGCGCCGGGACGCTCGGCCCGGCGCTCAGCTACGGCGAGCTGCTGGAGCTGGTGCAGCAGGCCAGAGACGGCGACATTCTGCTCGTCTCCGGCGACCTGACCGCGACGGATGAGGCGCTCACTTCTCCCGCGCTGCTGCAAATCTCCGGCGACGGGAAGGCGGTTCTGCACCACCTGCACATCAGCGATTCTTCCATCATCCTCTCTGACGTGGATCTGCTGGATTCCTTTGTGATTTCCGGCATATCCAACGTGGAGCTTCGCGGCGTGCACGCGCAGGGCGCGCCAGGCCAGAGCGGCCTTTCGCTGGTCGGCGGCGGCACGCTGCTAATCGACGAAGATTGCGAAATCATCGGCGGCAAAGGCGCGACGGGCGCAGCCATCAGCCAGTTCGGCGGGGATTTGTACGTCAGCATCGAGGGCAGCATCCGCGGCGGCGAGGGCGGCGGCAGCGGCATGGAGGTTTCCCCTCTGACCGAATACGGCACGATGATGCTCGCCGGAAGCATCCGCGGCGGAGACGATCCCATGATGGGCGGCACGGGGCTGAACCTGTTCGACCTGAGCGGCAACGCGTTTATCACCGTCGCGGGCAGCATCCACGGCGGCAGAGGCGCGGCGGGCGGCGCAGGCATGCAGATCGTCTCCATCGGCGACACGGTTTCCGTTGGCGTGAACGGCGAAGTCTGCGGCGGCACGGGCATGGAATACGGCGGCGACGCGCTGATTGTGATGGACGCATCCGGCGCGGCTTCCGTCAACCTGAGCGGTATGCTCATCGGCGGCAACGCAAGCTCGCAGATCGGCGAACCGGGTCAGTCGCTGCTGGTCATCGGCGACAGCGTGGCGCACACGCGCGTGGCGAACTGCCTGCTGCAAGACGGCGAAAACACGTTCGCCTACGCCAACGCGGTCACGCCTCTGCCGGAGATCACCTCGTCGGTGGACGCGGTTGAACCGCTGGGCACGCCCGAACCCACGCCTACGCCTGAACCGACGCATACGCCGACGCCCGCGCCGACAGCTACGCCCGAACCGACGGTTGTGCCGACGCACACGCCTGAACCGACGCTCGAGCCGACGCACACGCCAGCCCCCACGCAGGAACCGACCGCCGAACCGACGGTTGAACCCACGCCGGAGGAAACGCACGAGCCGCAGCCGCCGTCCGATTCGACGGCCGAGCCTGTTGCGCCGCCCGCCGGCGCACCGGCCGTGGCTCAATAAAACGCATGATAAAAGGATCGTTCCCCGCGATGAGGAGCGATCCTTTTTGATATTCGCTTTTACGCTTCGTCCTCGTGTGCCTCGTCCAGCTCGTCCACGTCGTTGACCGGCGGCTTGAGACCCTCGATGGTGATGTTGTTCTTCTGCGCATAATCCCACAGCGCGGCATGCACCGCCTGCTCGGCCAGCAGAGAGCAATGCACCTTGACCGGCGGCAGGCCGCCCAGCGCTTCCATCACCGCCTTGTTGGTGACCTCCAGTGCCTCCTGAATCGTCTTGCCGATGATCATTTCGGTCGCCATTGAGCTGGTCGCAATCGCCGCGCCGCAGCCGAAAGTCTTGAACTTTGCGTCGCGCACAACCTGATTCTCGTCGATATCCAGGAAGATGCGCATGATATCGCCGCACTTTGCGTTGCCGACCGTGCCGACGCCGCTGGCGTTATCAATCTCGCCCACGTTACGCGGGTGCATAAAATGATCCATCACTTTTTCGGTATACATATTTTTTACTCCTCTGAACTTTTGGGGTTTCGCGCTGCGGCGCGACCAAAGGGCTTTCCGATCGCCCTTTGGAAACCTTCGGTCGCAAAACCTGATTATTTATTGCCGGGAAGTCCAGAAACCTCAGGTTTCTGGCAGGGCTTGGGGCAGCGCCCCAAACGTCTCCTTACTTCTTCTCCGCGATGAAATCCGCGTAGAGCGGGGACATGCTCCGCAGGCGCGGGATGATCTCCTTGAGCTGATCGACGACGAAATCCGCATCCGCCATCGTCGTCTCTTCGCTGAGGGACAGGCGCAGCGAACCATGCGCAATCTCGTGCGGGCAGCCGATGGCCAGCAGCACGTGCGACGGATCGAGCGAACCGCTGGTGCAGGCCGAGCCGCTCGACGCGCAGACGCCCTGCGCATCCAGCAGCATCAGCATGCTCTCGCCCTCGATGAAGCGGAAGCAGAAGTTGACGTTGCCCGGCAGGCGGTTCGTGCGGTGGCCGTTCAGCTTGGCGTGCGGAATCTCCGCCTCGATACGGCTGATGAGGTGGTCGCGCACGGCGGCAACCTTTGCCATCGAAGTTTCCATATTCTCCATCGCCTGCTGCGCGGCCTCGCCCATGCCGACAATGCCCGGCACGTTGCTCGTGCCCGCGCGGCGGTTCTTCTCCTGCGCGCCGCCATCCATAAACGGCAGCAGCTTCACGCCCTTGCGGATATACAGGAAGCCCACGCCCTTCGGGCCGTGGAACTTATGCGCGCTGACGGAAAGCAGGTCGATCTGCATCTTATCCACATTCAGCGGGATGTGGCCGAACGCCTGCACCGCGTCGGTGTGGAAGAGCACTCCGTGGCGCTTGCAGACCGCGCCGATGGCTTCCAGCGGCTCAATCGTGCCGATTTCGTTGTTCGCCGCCATGATGGAGACGAGCACGGTATCCGGGCGGATTGCGGCCTCGACGGCCTCCGGCGCGACCACGCCGTCCGCATCGACGGGCAGAACGGTCACGTCGAAGCCTTCGCGCTCAAGCGCCTTGGCGCTGTGCAGAATGGCGTGATGCTCGATCGCCGAGATAATCAGGTGACGCCCCTTTTTCTCGTTGGCATGCATCGCGCCCTTGAGCGCCCAGTTATCGCTCTCCGTGCCGCCGCTGGTGAAGAAAATCTCCGCGCTCTTCGCGCCGATCACGTCGGCGACCTGCCTGCGCGCCTTCTCCATCGCCGCGTTGCTGGCGTTGGTAAAGCTGTACGTGCCCGCCGGGTTGGCATACTGCTCGGTCAGGTACGGCATCATGGCCTCCAAGGCCCTGCCGCTCAGCCGCGTGGTCGCGGCGTTATCCATATAGATCACACAATTCTCCCCTATTCTGTTTGTTATAGACATGCGCCCGTGTGCCCCGCCGGAACGCTTTCGCCCTCCGGGATGAGGTCGCACAGGGTTACGCCGTCAATGACGTTGTTGATGGCGCTGTATACCTTGGCAAACACGGCATGGGACGGGCAGACGCCGCTTCTCGTGCAGGCGCGGCCATCCATCGAAACGCACTCGGCCGGGGCGAGATCGCCCTCCGTGGCGCGCAGAATCATGCCGACGGTGATATCCTCGGGGCGCTTGGCCAGATGATAGCCGCCCTGCGCGCCGCGAACGCTGCGCAGAAGGCCGCTTCGGGTCAGCACGCTGATGATCTGCTCCATATACTTCCCGGAGATATCCTGCCGCTGGGCGATTTCGCGGACGCTCACCGGCATTTCGCCGTCGTGCTGCGCCACATCCGCCATAATGCGCAGGGCATACCGACCCTTGGTTGAAATCATCATGCGCAATCCCTCCGATTCTCACTCAGTATGCCCAGTATAGCACTTCATATCATACTTCGTCAATAGGATTTGCGGGATTTTTGCCGGAGAGCGCCGCATACACCCCGTCGCTAGCGCGCTTGGCCGCCTGCGCAAGGGGCAGTTTCCGCGTCAGCCCATCCAGCAGCAGCGCGCAGAAGCGGTCGCCCGTGCCCCAATGCTCGCCGGGGACGCGCTCAAACGGGATACGGAAGCGCTCGCCGGTCTGCGCATCCCGCCCGGCCACAGCGTCGCCCGCGCTGGTGATGAGCACGCTTACATGCCCCATCTCGAGCGCATCCAGCAGCGCGTCCGCATCGGCGGTTTCATACGGCTGCCCCGCCAGCAGGCAGGCTTCCGTCAAATTCGGCGTGATCACGTCGGCATGGCGGATCAACCGCGCCATCGCTTCGGCCTGCTCCGTCGTCACGCTGTTATAGCGCCTGCCGTTGTCCCCGAGAATCGGATCGACCACGACGGGGATTCCCTTCGCCCGCGCCGCATCGGCTACCTCGCAGAGCTTTTCCGCCTGCGCCAGCCCGGTCACATAGCCGATATAGACCAGATCATACGAAAGGCCGAGCGCCTCCCACGTCGCCAGAGATTCGAGCAGGTAGTCGGTCGTATCCGCCTTGGCTGCCCGGCCGAGGTTGAGGGTGTTGGAAATCAGCGCCGTCGGGAGTATCAGCACCTCGTGGCCGCGGTTTTCAAGCTCGAAGGTCAGCATGCGCAGGGCGACGCGGCTGCGGCCCGTCAGGTCGCCGAGAAGCAGAATGGTCATGGGTTGGTTCTCCTATCTTGCTTATTCACGCTTCAACGCCTTCGTCACGGCTTCCTCAGAGAGGGCGGTCTTCAACGCAGATACGGATTCCTGGCAAAACGTCGTTTCAAACAAAATCCGCGTCCTCGTCGCTTTTAAGCGCCGCGAAGCCGGCTGAAGGAGCAATGTCTCCATTTTACCATAACCGCTTTTAAACCTCAAGCGCATACCCCTGCCCGCGATAGGTGCAGATTTTCGTCTGCGCGCCGATTTTTTCCAGCTTGGCGCGCAGGGCGGACATGTGCACCCAAATCAGTTCGCTGCCCGCCTTTTCTTCGCCCCAGACGCGCCGCGCCATTTCCTCGGCGCAGATGCGCCGCCCGCGTCCGCGCATAAGCAGCTCCATCATCTGATATTCGCGGTTGCCCAGATGCACGCGGCCGGAGGCGGTGCGCAGTTCAAACGCCTGCGCATCCAGCGACACATCGCCCCACGTGAGCACCTGCGAGGCAAAGCCGCCGTTTCGCCGGGCCAGCGCCCGCGCCCGGGCGACAAACTCCGCCATCGCCAGCGGCGGCAGGATGAAATCATCCGCGCCCGCGTTGAGTGCCGCAACGCCCAGCCGCCTTTCCCCGCGCTCCAGCAGCAGCATCACCGGGGTTTCCACGCCCGCGTCGCGCAGCCCGCCGAGCGTATCGAGCGGATTTTCGCAAAACGGCGCGGCCTCCAGCGCGATGCAGTCGTAGTCGTCATCCATGCATAAATCCAGCGCGGTTTCACGGTCAAAGACACATTCGGCGCTGCAATGCGCCCGCTCCAGCGCGCGCTTCATCTTCTCAAGCTGTCCGCTTCTCATTCCGGCCAGTAAAATTCGCATATCGGCATCCCCTTTGAGGTAATCGCCCTTCCAACGTCCGCAGACGGTGGAAGGGTGATTCTCAGTTTATGCCCCGTCTGTGAAACAAAATTGAACGCGCGCCGAACAATGTGGGAAAAATTTGAAAGCATTGCGGCGATTTGCATTTTCTCAAGTTTCGGTTAAGGGTGCGCTGTATCATAAGCCCTGATCAAATTCTTTGGGAGGCGTTCACTTGATTGAGATTCGTCATCTGACCAAGCGGTACGGCAGCCATACCGCCGTATCGGATTTGAGCCTGACCGTCGAGCCGGGCAAGATTTACGGCTTTCTCGGGCCGAACGGCGCGGGCAAATCCACAACCATGAACATCATGACCGGGTGCTTATCCGCCACGGAGGGCAGCGTGCTCATCGACGGGCACGACATCTTTGAAGAGCCGGACAAGGCCAAGGCGCTCATCGGCTATCTGCCCGAACTGCCGCCGGTCTACCCGGATATGACCCCGCGCGAATACCTGACCTTCGTGGCGCGCGCCAAGGGCGTAAGCAAGGCGGAACGGGCGGCGCAGATTGACAACGCGCTTGCCGTCACGCAGACGGACGGCGTGCAGAACCGGCTGATTCGCAACCTGTCCAAGGGCTACCGCCAGCGGGTGGGCATCGCGCAGGCGCTGCTGGGCGACCCGCACGTCGTCATTCTCGACGAGCCGACGGTCGGTCTCGACCCGATTCAGATCATCGAGATCCGCGACCTCATCAAAACGCTGGGCAAAACGCATACCGTCATCCTCAGCAGCCACATTCTTTCCGAGGTGCGCGCGGTCTGCGACGAGATCATGATCATCTCCAAGGGCAGGCTTGTCGCCAGCGACACGCCGGAGAACCTGGAAAAGCTGTTCGCCGGAAGCATGACGCTGGAGCTGACCGTGCGCGGCGAACAAAGCGCCGTCGCTTCCGCGCTTTCGGCGATTCCCGGCGTGAGCCGCGTTTCGTTTACGGTGGGCGAGGTCGAAGGCGCGCAGGGCGTTGTCGTCGAGACCGACCCGCCCGCCGACCTGAGCGAAGCCGTGTTCCGCGCCTGCGCGAAGGCGGATCTGCCGATTCTGCGCATGAGCATGAAGAAGGCCAATCTGGAGGACGTTTTCCTCGAGCTGACCGCCGATCCGGCTGAAAAATGCGCCGAAGAAGGAGGCGAACAATCCGCATGAGCGCTGTCTATCGGCGCGAACTCCGCGCCTATTTCACGGGCATGACCGCCTACGTGTTCATCGCCTTTCTGCTGCTGTTTGCGGGCATCTACACGATGGCCTACAACCTGAGCAACGCGTACCCGAATTTTGAATACGTGCTGCAAAGCATGAGCATCATCTTCCTGATTGCGATTCCGATTCTGACGATGCGCGTCATCGCGGAGGAGCGGCGGCAGAAGACCGACCAGCTCCTCTACGCCCTGCCCATCGGCATGACCCGCGTGGTGCTGGGCAAATACCTCGCAATGATCACCGTGGTGGCGATTCCCTGCGTGATCATGGGGTTCTATCCGCTGATTCTGCGCAGCTTCGGCAACGTGCCGCTGGGCACGGCATACGGCACGCTGCTGGCGTTCTTCCTGCTCTCCTGCACGCTGAGCGCGGTGGGCATGCTGATTTCCTCGCTGACGGATAACCAGGCCGTGGCGGCGGGGCTTTGCTTCGTGGTGATGCTGCTTCTGTATTTCATGAACAGCCTGGCGGGCTTCCTCTCCGATTCGGACAGCCTGCTGTGCACGGTGATGGAAAGCCTTTCCGTGTTCGAGCGGTTTTACACGTTTGTAAACGGCGTGTTTGACCTGACCGCCGTGCTGTATTTCGGCTCGATCATCGGCGTGTGCCTGTTCGTAACCGTGCAGATGATGGAGAAACGGAGGTGGAACGGATGAGCAAGCTAAAACGTTCCTCGGCAAAGAAACGGTTCAGCCTCAAGGCGTGGCTGAAAAGCCGCAGCTTCCGGGCGGGCGGCTATTCCACGGCGGCGATTGTCATCGTGATTGCGATTGCCGTCGCGGTCAATCTGTTCGCGGGCGCGCTGCCCTCGGCCTATACCCATCTGGATACGACGGCCAGCGGTCTGTTCACCCTCAGCGCGCAGACCCAGCAGCTCGTCAGCGCGCTGGATACGGATGTGACGGTCTATTGGATCGTTCAATCCGGCTCGGAGGACGACACCCTCAAGGAGCTGCTCGACCGATACGCCGGGCTTTCGGATCACCTGGCCATCGAGAAAAAAGACCCGGTCGTCTACCCGAATTTTGCCAGCCAATACACGAGTTCGGCGCTGTATAACAACAGCCTGATCGTCGTGGCGGGCGACCGCAGCCAGTATATCAGCTATACGGATATCTACGTCACGGATTACATGAGCTACTACACGACGGGCAGCGTCTCGACTGAGTTCGCGGGCGAAAGCGCGCTGACCTCCGCGATTGACTACGTGACCAGCGACAACCTGCCCAAGGCCTACACGCTCACCGGCCACGGCGAAAGCGACCTGCCCAGCAGCTTGCAGGAGGACGCGGAAAGCGAGCATTACACCTTCGCCTCCCTCTCACTGCTGACGGAAGAGACCGTGCCGGACGACGCGGACATGGTGATCGTTTACGCGCCGCAGAGCGATATTTCAGAAACCGAGCGCGACACGCTGCTGGCCTATCTGGCGGGCGGCGGCAAGATGCTGATGGTGCTGGATTACACCGAGACCGCGCAGCCGAACCTCGCCGCCGTGATGGCGCAGTACGGCATGACGCTGGAAGAAGGCATCGTGCTGGAGGGCGACGCGACGCATCACATGCGCGGCTCGAATTACTACCTCCTGCCGGATATCGACAGCCACGACATCACCGACCCGATCAAGGACGGCGGCTATTACATCCTGATGCCGGTAGCGCGCGGGCTGACGCTCGATTCTTCTCTGCGCAGCGGGTTGACCGTCTCCGCGCTGCTGGAAACCTCCTCCGACGCATACGCCAAGCTGGACGGTTACGCCATGACGACCTACGACAAGGAGGACGGCGACCTCGACGGCCCGTTCGTGCTCGGCGCGGCCGCCAGCGAGACGACTGAGAGCGGCGAAGAAGCGCAGCTCGTCGTCTTCACCTCCGCGCGGATGTTCGAGCAGGCGACCAGCTCCCTTGTCGCGGGCGCGAACGACGATCTCTTCCTCAACGCGCTGGATTGGATGTGCGAACGCGCAAGCGCCATCTCCATCCGCACCAAGAGCCTTGACGCCGAATACCTGACCGTGCCGACCGCCTCGGCCTCGCTGCTGAGCGCGCTTTTCATCGGCGTGCTGCCGCTGAGCTTCATTATCGTGGGCGCGGTCATCACCATCACGAGGAGGAAACGCTGATGAATCGCAAAAACAAGCTGCTGGCGCTGCTCGGCGTACTGGCCGCGCTGTGCGTGATGACCGTTCTGGCGGGCAGGCTCAGCGCCCCGGTGGATACATCCACGGACGACGCGGCGGGAGAAACCGAAACCGCCGATACGAGCGTCGTCGCCGCGGAAATCCCCGCGGACAATGTGACCGGCTTCACCTTCACGAGCGGCGAAAGCACCCTCGCCCTCACCCGGACGGACGGCGAATGGCTCACGCCGCAGGATCTCGATTTTCCCGTGGACGCGGACAAAGTAACCGACACGCTGGCCGCGCTGGCCAAAGTGACCGCGACGCAGAAGCTCGATTCGCCGGAAGCGCTTGAGACCTACGGCCTGAACGAACCGGGCGAAACGCTGACCGTCTCCCTTGCGGACGGCACGACGACAACCTTCGCCTTCGGCGACACGAACAGCCTGACCGGCGACCGTTACGCGCTGGTGGACGGCAGCGTTTACACGCTGGACGCGTCGTTCGCGGACGGATTCACGACCAACCTGTACGATTACGTGCAGCTCGAGGCGCTGCCGACGGTGGAATCCGCCGCGTCGCTGACGGTGACGCAGGGCGCGGATTACGCCTTCACCCTCTACCGCACGGAAGAAGCCGCCGACCTGACGGGGCAGACGGGCGCGGTTTGGTGTCTGACTAAGAGCGGCCAAACCCGCGCCGTCGATGACGCCAAGGCCGAAACGCTGGTAAACGCGTTGGCAAACCTGAGCTGGAACGCCTGCGTGAACGCGCACGCCGATGAAACCGACCTCGACGTTTACGGTCTGACCGACGCGGAAGCGCTGCACGCCCAGCTCGCCTACATCGACGCGGACGGCGAACAGCGCACGCTTGCCCTGCTCATCGGCATGGACGCGGCCAACGGCGCTTACGCGCGGCTCGACGGTTCCACGCAGGTCTACACCATTTCGACCGATACGGCCGACGCGCTGCGCTATACGACCTATGCCAGCCTGCGCGCCGACGCGCTCCTGCCTCTCGACCTGAGCACGGCAGGCGACTTCGCTCTGACGCTCTCCGGCGAAACGACGGAAATCACCGTCGCCGAGACCGTTTCAACCGCCGACGAGGCCGAATCGGCGGGCGATTCTTCCGACGAGCCGACTGTCGCAAAAGCATATGCCGCAGGCGGCAGGGCGCTGGATGGCGAAAAGGTGGAACAGCTTCTTTCCGCGCTGACGGCGCTGCGCATCTCCGGCGCGACCACCTCCCCCGACACGGATCGCCCGCTGCTCGCGCTGACCTTCCGCCGCGCGGACGGCGACGTTTCGCTGACCCTCTACGCCTTCGACACCGAAAGCGTGCTGGCCGAAGTCAACGGCGAAATCGGCCTGCTCGTCCCGCGCGAGGATGCGGAAGCGGTCGTCGAAGCCGCAGTTGAGATGATGCGGACGGAATAATTTCACACACGCAAAAGCGGGCGCTTCGCTTGAAACGCCCGCTTTTTTGTTGTATACTGCCAGACCACGCCGTCGCCGCAAAGCCAGCTCGATGCCGCGCGTTGGGGCATGCGGCAAATCGGTCTGAATCAGATCGCCCCCGTTTCAGACGAATGGTTTGAAAACCCGGCGCAGCGGGCGATGTTCCGCCGTCGGCTCACGACGCTGAAAAACGAAGCCTGACGCAAACGCTTGCCAATTTCCCCGCCCTGTGCTATACTATGGTCAAGCATCTTTCGGGGAGGGAATCGTATGGCGCGCGCAAAGGGCATCAAGCCGATGGCACAAAACAAAAAAGCGTTCCACGATTACTTCGTCGAGGAGCGGCTGGAATGTGGCATGGAGCTGAAAGGCACGGAAGTGAAGAGCATGCGGCAGGGGCGGATGAACCTCAAAGAGAGTTTCGCCATTGTCAAAGACGGCGAAGTGCTCGTCTGCGGCATGCACATCAGCCCTTACGAACAGGGCAACATCTTCAACACCGACCCGCTTCGGCAAAAAAAGCTGCTGCTGCACAAGAGCCAGATTCGCCATCTCGCGCAGGAAGTCGGCAAGATGGGCTATTCGCTCATCCCGCTTCAGGTCTATCTCAAAGACGGGCGCTTCAAGATGGAGCTGGGGCTTTGCAAGGGCAAAAAGCTGCATGACAAGCGCGACGATATGGCGGCCAAAGATGCGCAGCGCGACATTCAGCGCGCCCTGCGTTCGAAAAACCGCGGCGAGGATTGAGCGCAGCGGCGCTCGGCAAACGTTTTTATGGGGGTGTACTGGTTTCGACGGGATTGTGGGCGGTCAGGTAAGCGAGCCGTGGCCCCGAGCCACGTAAAAATCGGGAAATTTAAAAATGAACTGACAATAACGATTATTGCCTCGCGGCCTAATTAGGCTGCGCGTCGGCCCGATGATCCCGCTGCATCGGAATCCGGCGTCATTTAGCGGGCCATGTTCTTGCCTAAGCTTTGCAGCATGAACACATGATGAAGCTACTGAATCCCTGAGCCCGTTCGTGGGCGCTGGGAAGAGGGAATGTTAAATCGCGAACTGCGCTCGGAGAAAGCTCGGCTGTCGCTTTTTCGGACAGGAGTTCGATTCTCCTCACCTCCACCAACCTTCTTTGTCTGAAAACGTCAGTTTTCAGACTTTTTTCTTGTCCGTTTTTGTCAAATATTCATCTAAAAAAGAAGCCCCGGAGCTTTTCCCGCCTCCGAGGCTTCTTTTCATATATCGCGATCTCAAATCAAACGTAGAACAGCAGATCCGCATAGGTCGGCATCGGCCAATAGCTCTTGCCAACCTTGCCTTCCAGCTCGTCGGCGACCTTACGGGCGG
The DNA here is from genome assembly GCA_934630975.1 of uncultured Clostridia bacterium. Lineage (GTDB taxonomy): Bacteria > Bacillota > Clostridia > Christensenellales > Aristaeellaceae > Ventricola. The sequence goes on from CAKTXH010000031.1 coordinate 15,178, forward strand.
CCTCCATCGCGGGGATGACGGTCTCATGCTCATACAGCGCGCGCTCGTTGAGCGTCTCCGGCTCGGCGGCGACAGCGGCCTTGAGCTTCTCCTCCAGCGCGATCAGCTCGGCGGTCTTATCCGTCAGCTCACGCACGGCGGCAGCCTCGGCGGGCGCATCCACGCCGATGCTCTTCTTGACGGCAACGCCCTCAGCCAGCATCTTGGAATAGGCGGCGCAGGCCGGAACGATCAGCTTGCCGAGCATATCCAGCGAGGTCAGCGCCTCGATGTGGATGACCTTGGCGTATTCCTCCATGTTGATATCCTGACGGGATTTGATCTCCGTCTCGGTATAGATGCCGTGGCGGGCGAAGAGCGCGACGTTCTTCGCATCCGTGTAATGGAGCAGGGCTTCCGGCGTAGAGCGCAGATTCAGCAGGCCGCGCTTTTCGGCCTCCAGCGGCCACTCGTCGCTGTAACCGTTGCCGTTGAAGAGGATGCGCTTGTGCGCGGCCAGCTCGCGGCGAATCAGCTTAGAGAGCGCCGCCTCGAAGTCGTCGGCCTTCTCCAGCTCGTCCGCGAACTGCATCAGCTCATCCGCGACGGCGGTGTTGAGCATGATGTTTGTGCAGGCAATGTTGAAGGAAGAGCCGGGCATGCGGAACTCGAACTTGTTGCCCGTGAAGGCGAACGGCGAGGTGCGGTTGCGGTCGGAATTATCCTGCGGGATATGCGGCAGGCTCGTCACGCCGATATCCATGCTCTTATGCCCCGCGGCCTTGTAATCCGTGCCATCCACCAGAGAATGGATGACCGCGGCCAGCTCGTCGCCGACATACATGGAGACGATAGCGGGCGGCGCCTCGTTCGCGCCCAGACGGTGATCGTTGCCCGCGCTGGCGACGCTGATGCGCAGCAAATCCTGATACTCGTCCACGGCCTTGATCACCGCGGTCAGGAACAGCAGGAACTGCGCGTTCTCCATCGGCGTAGAGCCGGGATCGAGCAGGTTCTCACCCTTATCGGTGGAAATCGACCAGTTATTGTGCTTGCCCGAACCGTTCACGCCGTCAAACGGCTTCTCATGCAGCAGGCAGACCAGCCCGTGACGCTCGGCGACCTTCTTCATGATCTCCATCGTCAGCTGGTTGTGGTCGGTCGCAATGTTCGCGGTTGCGAAGATCGGCGCCATCTCGTGCTGGCAGGGCGCGACCTCGTTGTGCTCGGTTTTGGCGTTGATGCCCAGCTTCCACAATTCCTCGTCGAGATCGGCCATGAACGCCTTGACGCGCGGGCGAATCGACCCGAAGTAGTGATCCTCCATCTCCTGCCCCTTCGGGCTCATCGCGCCGAAGAGCGTGCGACCCGCCAGAATCAAATCGGGGCGCTTCTTGTAATCCTCTTTATCAATCAGGAAATACTCCTGCTCCGGGCCGACGGTCGTGGTCACGCGGGAAACCGTCTTGCCGAAGAGTTTCAACACGCGGCAGGCTTCCTTGCTGATGGCTTCCATCGAGCGCAGCAGCGGCGTTTTCTTATCCAGAATTTCGCCGGTGTAGGAACAGAATGCCGTCGGGATGCACAGCGTGTCATCCTTAATGAAGGCGTAGCTGGTCGGATCCCACGCGGTATAACCGCGCGCCTCGAACGTCGCGCGCAGGCCGCCGGAGGGGAAGGACGACGCATCCGGCTCGCCCTTGATCAGCTCCTTGCCGGAGAACTCCATGATCACCGTGCCATCCGAGCAGGGCGAAATGAAGGAATCATGCTTCTCGGCGGTGATGCCCGTCATCGGCTGGAACCAGTGGGTGAAGTGGGTCGCGCCTTTCTCAATGGCCCAATCCTTCATCGCGTTGGCCACCACGCCCGCGACCTGCGGGTCGAGCGCCGTGCCCTGTCGCACGGTCTGCTTGAGGGATTTATACACATCTTTGGGCAGTCGCTCCTTCATGACGGCCTCGTTGAACACCATGCTTCCAAACAATTCGGGCACTTTCTTCATCTTGATCTCTCCCATCTGCACCGACGCGCGGTGTTGCTTTGGCTGACGGCTTTTTGTTTTCGCCGCTTGCAATTAACGTGCGTCAGTATAGCGCGTTTTCTCCCGTTCGTCAATCGTTTTGATTCATTTTTTTGCGTTTCCTGCAATTCTTTAGAATTTGCATGCCGATTCTGACGATAATTAAATGAATCTGACGATGAACTTCATTTTTTGATTCGCAATTCGAACTTTTTTCAATTTTATCGTGCGAAGCATATCTCCGCGCCTTTCAGAAAAAAAGTTTGTTTTATCAAACATCCCTTGACAGATACCCCCAAGGGGTATATAATACCGTCGCAAGCGAGGTGAAAAACGCATGAGTGATGAAACAAAGCCCTGCTGTTGCCATTGCCGAACAAAACATCGGGATGACAAGGAGGAGCGCGATCTGCTTAACCGGCTCAGCCGCATCGAGGGGCAGATTCGCGGGATTCGCGGCATGGTCGAAAAGGACGCATACTGTCCCGATATTTTGACGCAGGTTGCGGCGGCAAGCGCGGCGCTGAACAGCTTTTCGAAGGTGCTGCTGGCCAACCACATCAAAACCTGCGTCGCGCAGGACATCCGCGACGGCAAGGACGAAACCATCGACGAGCTTTTGACCACGCTTCAAAAGCTGATGCGGTAAGTACGAGGGATACGTTGGGGCGCTGCCCCAATCGTCCCCCTTTGAAAGGAGTCATCTATGGAACAATATACCGTAACGGGCATGAGCTGTGCGGCGTGCAGCGCCCGTGTGGAAAAGGCCGTTTCCGCCGTGCCGGGCGTGACAAGCTGCTCGGTCAGCCTGCTGACCAACTCGATGGGCGTGGAAGGCACGGCCACGCCAGACGCCGTGATCTCCGCCGTGCAGGCGGCGGGCTACGGCGCATCGCTCAAGGGCGCTGCGCAGGCCGCGCCGAGCCTTGCCGAACAGGAGGATGCGCTTGCCGACCATGAAACCCCGGTGCTCAAGCGCCGCCTGATTGCGTCGCTGGGCTTCCTGATCGTATTGATGTATTTCTCGATGGGCCACATGATGTGGGGCTGGCCGCTGCCATCCTTCTTTGACGGCAACCACGTCGCGATGGGCCTGGTTCAGCTGCTGCTGACCGTCGCCGTGATGGTGATCAACCAGAAATTCTTCATCAACGGCTTTAAGTCGCTCTTCCACGGCGCGCCGAATATGGATACCCTCGTCGCGCTGGGCGCAACCGCGTCCTTCGGTTACAGCACCTACGCCCTCTTCGCCATGACGGGCGCGCAGGTGCGCGGCGACGCGGCGGCGGTCATGAGCTTCATGCACGAGTTCTACTTTGAATCCGCCGCCATGATTCTGGCGCTCATCACCGTCGGCAAGATGCTCGAGGCGCGTTCCAAGGGCAAGACGACCGACGCGCTCAAGAGCCTGATGAAGCTCGCCCCGCAGACCGCGACGCTCATCCGCGACGGGCAGGAAGTCACCGTGCCGATTGCGCAGGTGAAGCGCGGCGACGTGTTCGTCGTCCGCCCGGGCGAAAACATCCCGGTGGACGGCGTGATTCTCGAAGGCGAAAGCGCGGTCAACGAATCCGCGCTGACCGGCGAAAGCATCCCGGTGGATAAGGCTGTCGGGGACAGCGTTTCCGCTGCGACGACGAACCAATCCGGCTTCCTGCGCTGCGAAGCAACACGTGTCGGCGAAGATACGACTCTCTCCCAGATCATCAAGATGGTTTCCGACGCAGCGGCGACGAAAGCGCCCATCGCGAAGGTCGCCGACAAGGTTTCCGGCGTGTTCGTGCCGACGGTGATCACCCTCGCCGTCATCACCACCGCCGTCTGGCTGCTCTGCGGCAAGCCCATCGGCTTCGCGCTGGCGCGCGGCATCTCCGTGCTGGTCATCAGCTGCCCGTGCGCGCTTGGTCTGGCTACCCCGGTGGCGATCATGGTCGGCAACGGCCTCGGCGCAAAGAACGGCATCCTGTTCAAGACCGCCGTTTCCCTCGAGGAGACCGGCAAAACCGAAATCGTCGCGCTGGATAAGACCGGCACCATCACCAAAGGCGAGCCGCGCGTGACCGACGTGCTCCCCGCCGAGGGCATGACCGAAACCGCGCTCCTCTCCCTCGCCGCCGCGCTCGAGCAGCGCAGCGAGCATCCCCTCGCCCGCGCCGTCATGCTCCGTGCCGAGGAGGACAAGCTGGATGTGTCGGAGGTCAGCGACTTCCGCGCTCTGCCGGGCAACGGCCTGACCGCGACGCTGAACGGAAACATGCTGCTAGGCGGCAGCCTCTCCTTCATCTCCACGCAGGCCGACGTGCCGCAGGCGCTCCGCGAAAAGGCCGAAGCGCTGGCGGATGAAGGCAAAACGCCGCTGCTCTTCGCGAAGGACGGCAAACTGGCGGGCGTGATCGCCGTCGCCGACGTCATCAAGGAGGACAGCCCCGCCGCCATCGCCGCCCTGCGCAACATGGGCATCCACGTCGTGATGCTCACCGGCGATAACGAAAAGACCGCGCGCGCCATTGGCCGCCAGGCCGGCGTGGACGAGGTTATCGCGGGCGTTCTGCCCGAGGGCAAGGAGAGCGTCATCCGCAAACTCCAAAAGCAGGGCAAGGTCGCGATGGTCGGCGACGGCATCAACGACGCGCCCGCGCTGACCCGCGCGGATATCGGCATCGCCATCGGCGCCGGTACGGACGTCGCCATCGACGCTGCCGACGTGGTGCTGATGAAGAGCCAGCTCAGCGACGTGCCCGCCGCCATCCGCCTGAGCCGCGCCACCCTGCGCAACATCCACGAGAACCTGTTCTGGGCGTTCTTCTATAACGTGATCGGCATCCCGCTGGCCGCGGGCGTGTGGATCCCGATTTTCGGCTGGACGCTCAACCCCATGTTCGGCGCGGCGGCGATGAGTCTGTCGAGCTTCTGCGTGGTCTCCAACGCGCTGAGACTGAATCTTTTCAAACTGCATGACGCAGGGAAAGATAAAAAAATCAACAAGAAACATCACAAGGAGGAAACAAAGATGGAAAAGACGATGAAGATTGAAGGCATGATGTGCGGCCACTGCGAGGCCGCCGTCAAGAAGGCGCTGGAAGCGGTTGACGGCGTTGTGTCCGCCGAAGTCAGCCATACCAGCGGCACCGCCGTCGTGACCCTCAGCAAGCCGGTGGAGAACGCCGTGCTCCAGAAGGCCGTCGAGGATAAGGATTATAAGGTCACCGGCATCGAGGGCTAAAGGATGGGAGTCTGAGGGACGAGTCCCTCAGGCAGGTTTGGGCGGCAGCCCAACGTGACCATTGCGCAGCAAGCCCAACGTGAGTCAGGGAGCGAAGCGTCACCTGACTCCGCATCACAGCAAAAGAGAGCTCCTTTGGCAAACCGTTTTTCAGAAGCCAAAGGAGCTCTTTTTACCTGTTTTCAATTCCGGCCAGCGCGTCCAGCGTCCCTGCCTCCGTCGCCACGCCCAGATGCATCGCGCGAATTGTGCCGTCCGCGTCAATCAGCACGGAGAACGGAATCCCCGGCTGCTCGTATTGCAGAAATGCGTTCAGACCGCCCGTGCCCATCGGCAGCGTGGTCAGCCCCAGCTCCGCTTTGAGCGCCTCGACGGTGGAAACGGTGTCCTCCGCTTCCACGTCGGCGACGATAAAGCCGTAATCCCCGCCGTATTGATCATAAGCCGCCTGTACGACCGGCAGTTCTTCCCAGCTCATGTCGCACCAGCTCGCCCAGAAATACACGTACACCGCCTTTTTCTGCGCCAGCATCGTGCTCAGCGTGGCCATCGTGCCATCCGAATTAACGATGGTAAAATCCGCCGCCTTGTCGCCAATCTGCACCGCCGCGCTCGCCGTCGCGCCCAGCGTCAGCAGGAGCGCCGCCAGCAGCCCCGCCCATTTCTTCATCCGCCGCACCGCCTTTCCCAAATCTACCTGTCGTTTCTGCCATTGTACACGATTTTTCTTCAAAAATCAATTGTTCGAGTGCATCTTGCCCCTTACCCGAACACAAAAAAGGACGAGCCTTTGAAGCTCGTCCCTCATTCCGCGCGTTTACTTCTTCTGGAGGAAATCCGGCAGGGGCTTGCCCTCCTTGAGCCACTGATGATACTCGGCGGTCGCGGCGAATTCCACGTCGCCCGCAGAGTTGAGCGCCGTTTCGACGGAATCCTGCACCACGCCGATGATGAAACCCACGCCGACCACCTGCATCGCCACGTCGGCGGAAATGCCGAACAGCGAGCAGGCCATCGGAATCAGCAGCAGCGAGCCGCCCGCCACGCCGGAAGCGCCGCACGCGCCCAGCGCGGACATGACGGAAAGGACAATCGCCGCCGGCAGGGAAACCTGAATCCCCAGCGTATTGGCCGCCGCCAGCGTCATGATGGTGATGGTGATCGCCGCGCCGTCCATGTTGATGGTCGCGCCCAGCGGGATGGAGACGGAATACATATCCTTATCCAGCCCGAGCTTCTCGCACAGCGCCATGTTCACCGGAATGTTGGCCGCGGAACTGCGGGTGAAGAACGCCGTCAGGCCGGATTCCTTCAGGCAGCGGAAAACCAGCGGATACGGGTTGCAATGCAGATACAGGAAGATGATCAGCGGGGAGACGACCAGCGCCATGAAGAGCATCGTGCCCACCAGCAGCACGAGCAGCTTGCCGTACTGCGTGAAGATGGCCAGACCGTTGCTCGAAACGTTGGTATAAACCAGGCCGAGGATGCCGAACGGCGCAAGGTTGATGATCCAGCGGACGATCTGCGAAACCGCGTCCGCGATGTTGGAAAGCATCACCTTCGTGTCGTCCGCCGCGATGCGCTTGAGCGCGAGGCCAAACAGGCACGCCCAGAACAAGATGCCGATGTAGTTGCCGTTCATCAGCGAAGAGACCGGGTTCGCCACAAAGTTGGCGATCAACGTGTTGAGCACTTCGCTGAGCCCCTGCGGCGCGGCAGAGCCTTCGACCGCCTCCGCCAGCACCATGTTCTGCGGGAACAGGAAGCTCGCGACTGCCGCAATACCCGCCGCAAGGAACGTGGTCAGCATGTACAGCCAGATGACCGTGCCGAATCGGCGATCCAGCTTGGAGGAACCCTGCGCCAGCGCGCTGGTAACGATCACGAACACCAACACCGGCGCAATGCCCTTGAGCGCGCCGACGAACAGATTGCCCAGTTCGGTGATCCACATCGCGCCCGGCGCGACCAGCGCCAGCACCGCGCCCAGAATCAGGCCGATCAAAATGCGCACAATCAGGCTGACGCCGTTGTACTTTTTCGCGACCGCATGGAACGTTTTCATCCTTGAAACACCTTCCCTTTTTTCTTTTGAGTGATGTTATGAAGGATTATAGCACGTCATGGTTTAAAAATCAATTCAATTCGGCGATTTTCTTTCGAATTTTCGTTTTTCTGCATTTTTAAAAAACCATTCCTGCAATCCGCTCGTATCGCTTATTTCAGGCAGCTTCCGTAATGCTTGCAGAACTACGTCCTTATTCGATCACCGTCGGCGCGTACAAATCCGACTGCTTCGGCGCGACGATATCCATCATCTCCCCGGTCTGCGGGTTAAAGCTCAGCCGCTCAAAACTGAATCCGTTCCTGATTTCATCCGTGTACGGGTTGCGCTTGATCTCCTTTTTCGCATTCTCCTGATAATCACATTCAACCACCCACATCGGGAACAGCGTGTAGGTTTCAGGCGAATTCTCGTTCAGATAGAGAACATACGCCAGCCGCAGCGCGTAAACATTTCGAATGTGTCCCGCGATGATTTCTTTTTCGACGCTCTCGATCACCCGGTCAATGGGCATCAGCGCCATGTCCTCGTGCAGCGTCCTTTGTACTTCAAACCATTTGATTGTGAGCCAGAAGGAATCTTCGCGCATAATTTGACTGATCCCGGTCGTTATGCCCATTCTTCCAAACGCTTCGTAGTCCAGCCCCGTCGTCTGCGTATCGCGGATCGAACTTTGAATCGGCATCCGCACGGGAATTCCCCGCACGTTCTGCATGTAGCTGATCTTGTAACTGCCCATCGGATAGTAATCCACCGTCCCGCCAAGCTTTTCATCGGTGTAATTCTTCGTTTTCCGTCCCCGCTGAGCGACCCGCACGTAATCCACGGCGATCCCTTCATAGCGCTCCCCGGCAAAATATTGCAGAATCTTTTCCAATTGACGCTCCGCCGCCGCCAGCGACATCGGGTTATCTTCCGCGTAGGTCGAATCAGAATCCAACTGCCACGGATAAAAGCCTTTCTCTTCGACTTTGAGATAGTCCTTCGCTTTATAAGACAACAGGTCTTCCGGCGAATGGAACATCACGCGCAGTTCCGTTCCATCGTCAAACACGTCGATCTGCGCTTCCTCGCCCTCCGCCGACGCTCCTAACAGCGCCGCAGCCATCTGATCATCTGTAATACTGTAAACAGCGTCGTCGTTTGCCAATTGCCGAACATAGTCGTTCCATACGCCGACCTCGACCACTGGAACCGTCTCCACCTCCGGCACAACAATCGGAATATCGACGTCAATCGTCCGGCCGTGTGCCTCGTAAGTCTGCGTCCATCGCCCTATCTCCTCGACCTGCGCCCGCAGTTCCGAGATGGAAATCAAGTTTTCCTGCGCACTTGCCAGCGTCGGTATGAGCAGCAGCGCGCCAAATATCGCAATCCATCGTTTCATCGCATTGCCTCCCATGTGATGATCGTTGGGCAAACTTCCTGCGCCTTGATTGTCAGCTTATCCGAAAGCACTTCGCCGGTCTGCGCGTTCACGTATAAATCCGTAAAGTCAAACCCATCTCTGTAATCGTCTCTCATCGTGTTGACGGCGTACCCTGCACCGTCGGGTTTGATATAGTCACATTCAACCCGCCACATCGGATATACGACAAATCCTTCGTTGATCTCATCTGCCAGACAGCAGACATAGCCCAGCTTGAGCGAATAGATGTTTTGAATGTATCCCTTCGGAGGATATTCCTTCCGAATGTACGCTTCAAGATTTTGAATGACTTTCTCCAGCGAAAGCAGCGGAACGTCATCAAGCATCGTCTGCCCCGGCTGCACAAGCGTTGCAAATACCTCGTAAGAATCTGAACGGCTCATGATTTCCGCCCAGCTTTGATCAATCAAAGCGATTCTATCCAATTTGCTCGCCAGCGCGTCGCTTCCAACGACGCCTTGATACATCGTAGCCGCTTCATTCATCAGCGGAATTCCGCAAATACTCTGCCAGAAATGAAAATAATAGCTGCCCATCGGATTTTGATCGAAAACCTTCCCGTTCTTATCTCTGCCCCTGTCGAGCACCCGCACATAATCGACTTCGATATCCGCACCCGCCTCTCCGTAATAATATGTGAGTATATCGCGCAGACATTGTTCAGCTTCCCCGACAGATACGCTGCTGTCCTCGGCGTAACATCCATCAGGATTCATTGTTCGATAGTCATAGCTTTTTCCCGTTCTTTCGAGGTTTCTTCCATTGGCGTTCAGCATCACGCTTGCGCTGTTAAACCGAACCTGAATATAATCCTGGCTTGTACTGTTTTCCGCATCGTCCATCGGATATTTAAACCTGTAAAACCGTGTTATCCGCTCTTGCTCGCTGTTCGGGTTCAGATAGCTGTATAATCCAACATCCCCGCAGCGTAAAAAGATGGGATTCTCTTCGCCGCCAAGCTCCTGCGTTTCAATAATCTTCTTGTGCGGCTGCCAATCCTCCTCATCATATGGCCGCCACGGTTCAATCGTCACAATGGGCAATTTTCCCACCTCCAGCACAATAATCGGGATGTCTACGTCAATCGTCCGCCCGTTTACCTGATACGTCTGCGTCCATCGTCCCATCTGCTCGACCTGCGCCCGCAGTTCCGAGATGGAAACCAAGTCTCCCTGCGCGCTTGCCAGCGTCGGCACAAGCAGCAAAGCGCCAAGCGTCGCAATCCATCGTTTCATTCGAATTCCTCCCGTCATTTCGTCTTTCGGTATCGCAGAATTTTTCTTTCCGCTTTTCCCTTCACTTCTATGACGTAAAAAATCGCGGATTTTGACACTTTTTCCGCGATTCTTTGGATTATTTTTTGAAAAAGGAAGCAAGGACGGATTACGTGATGTTTGAACTTTACAATGTAAAGGATGGTTCGTCAAAAAACATGGGCGCGCATCGCGCGTCCGCGGGATACCGAGCACATTCGACGTTACAATTTTGCTTGTTCCAAGCTTTGCAAAACCTCGCGGCAACGTCCCACTCTCCCAGGTGTTCACCCATGTGCTGAATCCGCCACAGGCGGCGCATGGGGACTATGCTAACCAAGTACAATGTTGCACATTGGCTTGTAACCAACCT
>CAKTXH010000032.1 GCA_934630975.1 uncultured Clostridia bacterium
TCGATGATGCCGACTTCCTCGCGGATCTTGGCGACGGTCTTCTGCACCGCTTCCTCGTCGGTCACGTCGCAGACATAGCCGTGCGCCTTGATGCCCTTCTCTTCATAAGCGGTCAGACCCTTGTTGACCAGCTCCTGATTGATATCGTTGAACACGATGGTCGCGCCCGCCGCCGCATACGCGCTGGCAATGGCGAAGCCGATGCCGTAAGAAGCGCCGGTGACGAAAGCGATCTTGCCCTCCAGGCTGAAATTCTTCATAAACTCGTTCATTGGAAAGAAGCCTCCTTCAGTATATTTCCGCACAGCCTCACGCCTGAGCGCAAAGGCCGTGTGATGGACTTTTTATTTACCGCAGATCCATCGGGTCGATGTTGTCCATGTCGTCGAATTCCTGATTCTCGCCGCACATGCCCCAGATGAAGGTATAGTTGCTCGTGCCCACGCCGGTGTGGATTGACCAGGACGGGGAGATGACGGCCTGCTCGTTGTGCATGAGCAGGTGGCGGGTCTCGGTCGGCTCGCCCATCATGTGGAAGACGACGTTGTTATCCTTGAGATCGAAGTAGAAATAGACCTCCATGCGGCGCTCGTGCGTGTGGCAGGGCATGGAATTCCAGTTGCTGCCCGGCGCAAGCTGGGTCATGCCCATGCAAAGCTGGCAGCTCTGCATGACGGCCGGATGGATGTACTGGTTGATGACGCGCTTGTTGCAGGTTTCCACGCTGCCCAGCGGGCGCTTGTTGGCCTTGTCGATGTCGATCTTGACGGTCGGGTAGGTCTTGTGCGCCGGACAGGTGTTGATGTAGAACTTGGCCGGGTCGGCGGGATCGTCGCTGGTGAAGCTCAGCGTCTTGGCGCCCATGCCGACGTACAGACCATCGTACTGCTTGAGGTCGTAAACCGTGCCGTCCACGGTGATCTTGCCCTTGCCGCCGATGTTGATGACGCCCATCTCGCGGCGCTGGAGGAACGTGTCGGAGGCCAGCTCCTTGCAGCCGACCAGCTCCACGCTCTTGTTCACCGGCATCACGCCGCCTGCGATGATGCGGTCAAAGTGGGAATAGGTCAAAATCGCGTCGTCCGGCGCGAACACGGTCTCGATCAGGTATTCGCTGCGCAGGCGGTCTGTCGTATAGTGCTTGGCGTCTTCCGAAGCGGAAGGCTGACGAACGGTAAGCTGCATAGGTATGTCCTCCTTTTGATGGCTGTGAATGAGCGAAATTCCGCCGCGGGGGCGCGCATGGCGCGTCCGCTCCGGGTACGGCATTGTTTTTCGCTCATCAATACGCTCCCTTGGTATCAGTATAACACAGCTTTTCCTTAAAGGCCATAGCCGCCGCTCAAAATTGTGTGTTTTTTTGTTTTTCTATCGGTCAATTCTGCCAAATCGTCCGATGAATCCGCCCCGCATGGCGCGCCGCTTTTTCGGTTATCCTAACCGCATATTCCGCTTGGAAGGAGGCGCTTTCATGGAGGACGATCCCATTTCGCTCAGCGGCGATTTATCGCGCAACATCCGCATTTTCCGCGACCGCTTCCGCGCGTCCGACAATGCGGACGTGATCCTGCGCAGATTCCGTTCCGGCGCGTTTTTTGCCGCGCTGCTGACCATCGACGGCATGACCGATACGCGCGAAATCGACGAAAACATCCTCAAGCCGTGCATGGCGCTGCCGCACGACGCAGGGGCGGACGTGCCGCCCGAAAGCCGCGTCGATTTTTTGATGGAAAACGCCGTCTCCGTCCTGCCGGCGGAGATGAAATCGCGCTTTGACGACCTGATTGCCGACGCGCTCTCCGGCCAGAGCGTGCTGATGTGCGACGGCTGCGCGGTAGCCTGCGTGATGGATACGCGCGGGTTTGAAAAGCGCGCCGTCGGCAGGCCGGAGGCGGAGCAGGTCGTCCTCGGCCCGCACGAGAGCTTCGGCGAATCCATCCGCACGAACATCACGCTGCTTCGGCGCATCGTGCAGCGCGAGGAGCTGATGACGGAATTCCTTTCCATCGGCGGGGCGATGAAAACCCGGTGCGCGCTGCTGTATCTGCGCGGCACGGCGGATGAAGCGATGCTCGCGCGCATCAAAAAGCGACTCGCGGCCTGCTCAAGCGGTTTCGCGCTGACCGCCGGCGAGGTTGAGCAGCTCATCGAGGATCACCCCATGGCGCTCATTCCGCAATGCGTCGCCACCGAGCGTCCGGACAGGGCCGCGTCGTTTCTGGCGGAGGGGCAGATTGTCGTGCTGACGGACGGCTCGCCGCTGGCGCTGGGCGCGCCCTCGACCCTCTGGCACCAGCTCCACACGCCGGACGACGCCTCCATGCGCTGGCAGTACGGCACGTTTCTGCGCATCGTGCGGTTCATTGGCATGCTGATCCACCTGTTTCTGCCGGGGGCGTACATCGCCGTTCTCCGGTTTCACACCGAGCTGATTTCGCCGATTCTGCTGGCCAGCGTCTATGAAACCAGCTCCCGCGTGCCTGCGCCGATCTTTCTGGAGGCGCTGCTGATGACGCTGGCGTTCGATCTCGTCAGCGAGGCCGGTCTGCGCGCGCCGGGCGCGATGGGCAACGCGCTGGGCATTGTCTCCGGCCTGATTCTGGGGCAGAGCGCCGTCGGCGCGGATATCGTCAGCCCGCTGCTGCTCATCGTCGTCGCGGCCAGCGGGCTGGGCGGCTTCTGCATCCCCAATTACGCGTTGAGCGTGGGCATGAAGATCATTCAGCTTTTGTTTCTGACGGCGGGCGCGCTCGGCGGCCTGTATCTGATGGCGCTGCTGGGGCTTGCGCTGCTCTGCGCCGCCTGCGCGATGCGCTCCGTCGGTTCGCCGCTGACCGCGCCGCTCACGCCGAGGCGGCCCGGAAACCCGGATCTGCTGATTCGTTTCCCGCTGTGGCGGCAGAAAGCGAGGGCTTTTTTTGCAGGACGAAAGGATTGAGCAGCGTGTCCGCGCCGCTTATCGCGCACGGGCCTGTGCGGCGGGCATTGCCTGCGGCGCGCAGATTTTTGCCGTCGGCACGGGGCTGCTGCTGCCGCTTGCGCTCAACGCCGCGTATTGGGCCGCTGTGCCCGCGCTGCTGCTGGGCGGGGTTGTCGGCCTTGCCGCGCCCAAACGACTCTCCAAAGCGCCGGGAAGCGCCTTCTGCGCGGTGCTGGCGCTTTCGCTGCTCGTCTGCGGCGCGCTGCTGCTCGGCGCGGGCGCGACGCTCGCCCAGCAGACGCTCCTGCCAAACGGCCATCTGCTGACCTGCCTGATGCTGACGCTGGGCTTTGGCCTGCTCGCCGCGCGCCCCGGCGGCACGGGCGTGTGCCGCGTGGCCTTCGCGCTCCGGCTGCTTTTGCCCGTCGCGCTGGTCGTATTCGCGGGGTTCTCGCTCTCTTCCGCCTCGGCGGCGGGGCTTTTTCCGCTCCTCGGCGCGGGGCTTCGGCCGCTCGGGCTTGCCGCGCTGCTCGGCCTTTCCGCCTGCGCGCCCGCGATGATGCTGTTTCTGCCGCCGCCGGAACTGGAAACGCCCGAACCCGTGCCGAAAGCCGGGTTTTTCGCCGCCCGCATCCTCCTCGGCGGCCTGTTCGGCGTGCTGACGCTGGCCGCGCTGTCCCTGTGCAACCCCTATGAGCTCCTGCGCGATCAGCGCGTTTGGGGCGCAAGGATGACAATTCTCTCCAGCGCGCGCCCGCGCGAGGGCTTGGTGCAGGCGCTGCTGACGCTCGCCCAGCTCTTCGCCCTGCTCATCGGCGCAGTTTCCACGCTCTGCACCGCCGCGCAGGCGCTCGGGCGCGCCTTTGCCAAAATTCAGCCGCTCAGCCTGTGGCTCTGCGCGCTCGGGGCGCTGGGGCTGCTGCTGGTCGCCGCGTTTTTCGGCATGGACGTGCTGCTGTGCGCGTCGCCGTTCCTGCTGATTCCCGAAGGGATTTTGATTATCCTGTCGCTTGCAAGGAGGTGACGAAGCTTTGAAAAAATTCGCACCGCTTCTTCTGCTCCTGCCGCTGCTGCTGAGCGGCTGCACCGGCGGGCAGGAAATCGAAAGCGGGCTGTTTGTCATCTCCATGGCGGTGGACGCCGCGCCGGAGGGCAACCTGACCGTCACCGTCAAGGCGCTTTCCGGCGCGGAGGACAGCGCATCGGGCGCGTCGGGCGGAGAGAGCGCATCCGATGCGGAAGCCGGGCTTGAAAAGACCGAACCGGGCTATATCGTGCTCAGCGCCACCGCGCCGAGCTGCCTGCGCGCGCTGGGGCTGCTGGGCGCGACCACGCCGCGCACGGTCAACCTTTCCCAGCTTCGGGAGATCGTCGTCAGCCAAACCCTCGCCGAAACGGACGCCACGCTCTCCATCCTCAAGGAGATCCACGCGATTTACCGCGCCAACGGCGAGGCCGTTGTCGTCGTCACGCCGGATCAGGCGGGCGATTTCATCCGCGGGCAGCGCGCCGTGCTCGGCCTGCGCCTGTCCAAATACCTCGAGGTGCTCTTTGAACACTACGAACAGCTCGACATCATTCCGCCCAGCCCGAGCCTCTCCGCCGTCATCGCCGCGATGGAATCCGGCACGGCCGACGCGGCGGCCGTCTATGCCGCCGGGAACGACTTTCAAAACACCCTCCTGCTGCAAGGCAAATCCGACCTCGACCGCCTGCCCGGCCATCTGCCCCGAACTGCCCCCGCGCCGAACGAATACATGGGCGCGGCGCTGTTTTCCGGCCCGCGCATGACCGGCACGCTCACCGGCAGCGAGGTCAGCCTGCTCTGCCTGATGACGGGCAAGGCCGGCAAGCGCGTCTCCGTCATCGACGGCGCGCAGTATAAAACCCGCCTGCAAACCCGCGTCAGGCGCCGAATCGACCCGGACGGCACGCTCTTCGTCGCCCTTCGCCTGACGCTCACCCTCTCCGCCGGGGCGCAGCAGCGCACCGGGGAGGAAATCGCCGCCCAGCTCGAAGAGGATTGCGTGAACGTGCTGCAAAAGCTTCAGGCCGCCTCCTGCGACGCGGTTGGGTTTGGGCGCATCCGCGTCAAAAGCTTCCCGGATATTCCCTCCTGGGAGTGCGCCAATTGGGCGGCGCAGTATGAAACCCTGCCCGTCCGCGTGACCGCTGAGGTGAAAATCCTGCAATAATGCCCGGATGAAAAGGATTTTGCGCTTTTTTTGAAGAACCTTTCTCTTAGCCTTTTCTCTGATTGCGCAGCAATCGAAAAAGAGAGGGTGCAGGGGAATCATTCCCCTGCCGGAGCTCGAGGCGGAGCCTCGAACGTCTCCCCCGTACTTTGAAAGAAAGCGTGAGTACCATGAATTTTTTGAATGAAGCCAAAGCCTATGAAGGCGAAATGCGCGCCTTCTTCGAGGATCTCCACCGCCATCCCGAACCGTCCCATTTCGAAACCCGCACCAACCAGCGCGTGCGCGAGCAGCTGGCGGCGCACGGCATCGAGATGCTCTGCCCGAAGGAAAATATCACCATCGCCGTCATTCACGGCGCGAAGCCCGGCAAGACCGTCGGCCTGCGCTTTGATACCGACGCGCTGCAAATGCAGGAGCTTTGCGACGTGCCCTATAAATCCGAGCGCGACGGCCTGATGCACGGCTGCGGCCACGACGCGCATACCACCTGCGGCGTGTTCGTCTCCCGCCTGCTCAAGGCGCATGCCGACGAGCTTTGCGGCACGTATAAGGTCATCTTCCAGCCCGCCGAGGAAGGCGAGCACGGCGCGGACGAGGTGATCGCCACCGGGCTGGTCAACGATGTGGACGCGTTCTACGGCCTGCACGTCTGGAGCCTGTACCCGACCGGTACGCTGCACGCCACGCCCGGCGGCATCTGGGCCGAGCCGGATATGTTCAAGGTCACCATCCACGGCAAAGGCGGCCACGGCGCAACGCCGGAACAGTGCGTGGACGCGATTACCGCGGGCGCGGCGGTCGTGCAGTCGCTGCAAACCATCGTCTCCCGCTTCATCTCCCCGATGGACAGCGTGGTCGTCACCGTCGGCTCGTTCCACGCGGGCACGCGCTGCAACATCATCGCGCAGGACGCCGTGCTGGAGGGCACGCTGCGCGCGTTTGACGACGACGTGCACCGCCGCCTGATCGAGCATTTCAAGCGCATCATCACCGACGTCAGCGCCGCCTACGGCTGCACCGCCGAAATCGACATCAACGAGGTCACCGGCGTGGTCGTCAACGACGAAGCGCTCTGCAAAATCGCCAACGAATGTGCCGCCGATCTCGTCCCGCTGGAAATGATTCAGCCGCAGTATCCCTGCATGCTCGGCGACGACTTCGCCGCCTACCGCGCCATCGCCCCGAGCTGCTTCGTGCAGGTCGGCATGCTCGCGCCGGAAAAGAATTGCTGCTACGCGCACCATCACGGCATGTTCAAGGTGGACGAGGACGTTCTGCCGCTGTGCGCCGCGTGGATGACCGATATGGCCTCCCGCGCCGCGGCACGCTGATTTTTCCACAGCTTTGTGGAAAAAACGCCCCGGTTTTCCCGCCTGACCGGCGCGAGAATTACGATTTTTTAACGCAAATTGAAAAGGGGTTTTTCTTTTCGCGGCGAAAGAATATATTAGCTTTGGCCGTCAGGCCGCGATTTTGCCGGGAGGAACGCACCGCATGAATTCAAAACCATCCAAGCGTCAGCGCTTTAAAAACTTCATTCTCCGCCGCAAGCTCAACACGCTGGGGCTGCTCGTAATCACCCTGATGAGCGGGCTGATCACCCTTGCCTGCGCCCTTCGCGGCTTTGCCTACACCGATATTCTGCTGATTGTGACCGTGCTGCTGGTCGTGCTCTGCTTTGTGCAGGGCATCAAGCTCAAAAAGAGTTTCCGCACCCTCCCGCAGCACTTCAAATCCGCCCATCGTCTCCATGCGCACGCAGCGCGTGAGCGCAATATGAAAACGCCGGAGGCGTGATTTATCCACAGAAGCTCCGATTTTTGTGGATAAGCAGACCTGTTTTTCCAAAACGCAAGAGCGCCCGGTTCTTCGCCGAGCGCTTTTCTTATGCCGTTTTCTCTCCGACGAGCATCAGTCGGATATCCGCGTCGTATCCACGCCCTCCAGCGCCAGCAGGCGGCGCTTTTTCTCAATTCCTCCGGCATAGCCCGTCAGGCTGCCGTTCGCGCCGATCACGCGATGGCACGGCACGATGATGGAAATCGGGTTATGCCCGACCGCGCCGCCGACGGCCTGCGCGCTCACGCCGCCGCCCAGCAGCTGGCCGTAGGCCGCCGTCTGCCCGTAAGGAATTTCCAGCAGGCGTTTCCACACGCGCCGCCTGAAATCCGAACCGACAAGATGCAGCGGCGGAGTGAAATCCGGTTGTCTGCCCGCGAAGTACATATCCAGCCAGCGCGCCGCTTCCGCCAGAATCGGCGTGTTTTTTTCTTCACGCTCCTCCGGCAGGTTCGCCGCAAAATACTTTGCGCCGTCAAACCAGAGCCCCGTCAAGCCCTGCCCGTCCGCGGCCAGTAAAATGCCGCCGAGGGGAGAAGCGTAACGCTGCGTGAAAACCATAGATGAACCTCCTGCCCGCTCAAATCGCCTTCGGCAGATTCCACTTGAACACCGTCGCCAGCATGCGCACCGCGGTGGTGATGATCATGCCCAGCCCGTAGGCGGCGACTTCGCCGACGCCCGCGCGCAGCAGCAGCGCATACCCCAGCGCGCCGAGAATCGCCGCGACGGCGTAAACGCGCTTTTTGAGCACAAACGGCATTTCGCGCAGGAGCACGTCGCGCAGCATGCCGCCGCCGATGGCCGTCGTCGTCCCGAGGAAGGTGGTCAAAAACATGTTATCGGCGAAGCCCGCCTCCATGCCGATGCGCGCGCCGGAAACGGCGAACACGCCCAGCCCGATGGCGTCGAACACGTTGTTGATCTGCTCGATCATCTTTTCGCGGGCGACATAGCGCTCTTTGAAAATCCGCGCGATGACGAACACGGCGAGCGCGCACACGCAGGCCAGCAGCACATAATGGAAATTGGTGAACATGCGCGGCGGAAAGCAGCCGATGAGCACGTCGCGCAGCGTGCCGCCGCCCAGCGCGGTGAACACCGCCATCAGCAGCACGCCGAAGATATCCGTGCCCTTATCCACCGCGACCATCGCGCCGGACACAGCAAAGGCTGCCGTTCCGACTGCCTCGCAGATACTGAAAATTCCGTTGATATCGGTCATAGTTCTCCTTCAGGGAACGCTTGGGACTCCGTCCCAAACCCTGCCAGAAACCTGAGGTTTCTGGACTTCCCACATCTGTATCGCTTCGCGATACAGAATCCTGATTTTATTTGTTTTTTCTTTGCTTCAAAACCGCTTTTACGGCTTCTTCGGCGGTTTCGCCCATCAGCGTGCGCCGCCGGGCCTCGCCGAGCGCTTTGGCCAGTTCCGGCCCCGGCTTCATGCCCGCCGCCAGCAGCATATCGCCGTCGGGCAGGCCGCCCGCGGCCAGCGCTTCATACGCCTGCGCGCGCCCGGTCAGAAACGCCTCTTCATTCGGCGCGTCGCCGCCCGCGCTGCCCTTGCCCATCGTATCGCAGGCGGCCAGCAGGGCGAGGTCGTGCGGGCAGACGGATTCGTCGAACAGCAGGTTCGTTCGGCTCGTTTCCACCTGCCCATAGTGGCAGACATGCGCGCGCATATGCAGGCGGCACATGTTTTCGCAGTACGCGATGATCTCCTTATTCACGCCGAGCCGCCCCAGCATGGTGCGCATCAGCGGTACGCCGGTATTTTCGTGGCCGTAGGTATGCCATTCGCCGTCCTCGCCCCGCGTGGTGGAAACGGCCTTGCCCAGGTCGTGCGTCAGCGCGGCGTAAACAAACGCTTCCGGGTGACGCGCCTGCGCTTTCTTCTGCGCGGCGGCGTGAAGCACCAGCATGCTGTGCACATACGCGTCGCCCTCGGGATGATAGCGCGGCGGCTGGGGCACGTCGATGAGCGCCGCCAGTTCGCCAAACCACGGCTCGAGCGCATCCGCCCGGCGGAGCACATCAAAAAACACATCCGGCGCGCCGCTCGTCATGGCCTTTTTCATTTCGCCCAGCACGCGCGCGGGGGAAAGCGCGTCCGTTTTCATCGTCCGCATCTTTTCAAGCGTCTCTTCGTCCGGCGACAGATGAAACCGCGCGGCGAACTGCGCGCCCCGCAGCACGCGGAGCGGGTCTTCCGCAAACCCGTCGCCCGGCACGGCGCGCAGCACGCCCTGCCTCAGATCGGCCTGCCCGCCAAACGGATCGACGATTTCCCCGGTCAGCGCATCCTGCAAAATCGCGTTGACGGTAAAATCCCGCCGAGCCGCCGCGCGCGCAAAGGGAAGCGCCGGGTCGGGCGTCACGTCAAAATCGCCGTGCTTCGGGCCGGTTCTGCGTTCCAGCCGCGGCACGGCCAGATCAATCCCCGCATCTTTGAGGGTGAAAATGCCGTACCGCGCGCCGCTTTCGTCCACCGCGCCGAACTGCGCGGCCAGCGCGCGAAGCTGCTCCGGCGCAAGGCCGTAGACCTCGCAGTCGATATCCGCGCTTTTCCGGCCGAGCAGCGCGTCACGCACGCAGCCGCCGACCAGCATGGCGCGCCCGCCCAACGCCTTGGCGAGCAGCGCAAGCCGCCGAATCGTTTCCCGTTGAATTTCTTTTGTCATACGGCCCTCTCTGTCATTCCAGCGCGCCCTGATCACCCCGCGCGTAGGCGGCGGTGAGCACGTCGCTCATCGCGATATGCACCGGCTTTTTCCGCCCGGAAAGCAGCGCGTCAAACCCGTCCGCGTCGATCTGCGTCACGCGCAGATTGACCTTCTTCATCTGCCCGTCCGTCATCAGCACGACGCAGATTTTGCAGGCCCGTTCCAGCGAATATCGCAAAAATCGCTCCGTCACGGCGTTTCTCTCCATCCCGTGTCGTAAATGCGCACGTCGTCGTTGGCGTACATCAGCTCGTAGGTTTCATCCAGCGCGTCCAGATCCACGTCGAATTCCGCGCGCTCGTAATCGCTCACGTAGATGTAATGCACGTTATAGGTTTCCAGCACGTCGTCGTTTTCCAGCGGATGCTCGTAAAAGCGCTTGCAGTCCGCCGACTGCTGTGAATAATCCAGCCCGTGAAAGAACACGTACAAATCGCTGCCGCAGATGATCTGCCGCCCCGCCAGCGAACAGACGGGGTTAATGTGCTGCTGCCCGGTCAGGAATACGTCGTCGCGGTCTGTATTTTCGCGAATCCAGTCGCCCGCCGCAACCGCGTTGGCGGAAAAGAGCTGATAACCGGAAACCGCCTCGCGCCCCAGCGACAGCGCGCCGGAAAACACGCTCGCCCACAGAAACAGCCCGCAGAGCAGCGCGCGCCCCGGCAGACCGGCCAGCCGCTGCATGATCATCGAGCCGTAATCCGCCGCGAGGATCATCGCGAACATGAACCAGATATAGAACAGCTTGTTGTTGTCGTATTCGTTCGGCTGGAAGAGAATCGTTTCGGCCACGACGTAAATCGCCGTCATGCCCAGCACGATATCCAGATAGCCGCGCTTTTTCGCGCACAGGCACGCGCAGATCACGAGGATGAACGGCAGACCCGCGTTCTTCACCCAGAACCAGAAATAGCCGTCCTTGAGGCCGCGCCCGCCGCTGTTGTTGACCCAGTTGAACTGGAACCGCAGAGAGCCGCCCTCCAGCGTCTGCTTGACAGCGTTGCCCATCACCTGCGGCAGCGCCAGCGCCAGCACGACGGCCAGATACAGCCCCGCGCGCAGCAGAATTCCGCACCGCTCCTCCCTGCGCTCGATCAGGTTGCCGAGCAGGTACCCGCCGGAGAACAGGCCGAGCGCGAGGAACGTGTGCGTGTGCACCAGCGGCAGCGCGGCCGCCCAGAGCGCCAGCAGCGCCGTCTGCCGGTACGATTTCTCCCGCACGGAGGAAATCAGCAGATACAGCGCCGGAACACCCATCGCCCAGCCGCCCAGCAGCGCGCGCTGGGGCAGCATCAGATCCGCGATGACGTTGGAAAAGCGCAGGTTCAGATCGGGCTGGTTCGCCGGGGTCTTGTAATAGCCGGTGAAAATCTCCCGAACGCGGGCGAAGTTGTCCGCAAACGCCAAGTCAAAATCGTACAGGAAGCCGAGGCCACCGTTGAAGAAGAACAGCAGCGCCGCGACCGCGACCGCTTTGTGCCGCCCGCCGAGAATCTGCTGCGCCAGCAGCATGTAGCCCGCGTAGGTCAGCGCCATCAGCAGCGTGCCCGGCACGACGAGGGCCAGGTTCAGCGGCATGCCGAGCATGTAAAACGTCGTGCTCAGCGCGTCGGTCAGGTACGGGTAGGAAAGGCTCGTGCCCGCCAGCAGGTTGTAGCTCGGCGGGAAGCGCATGTTCTCCAGCGACGTGACGAACGACAGATGCATGCACAAATCGCCGTAGGTCGCCTGGCCGCACCAGAGCGAGCCGTCCGAAGCGGGCATGATGTTGTGGGTATATTGCAGATAGGCCGAAAGCGCCGTCAGCGGAATCCCCACGGCGGCCATCACGGCCAACTGCCGCCTGTCCGCCTCGCCGAGCCTGCAAAGCGGCGCTTTTTCCCGCGCGGCATAACAAAGCGCCGCCAGCAGCAGCGCAGCGGCGACAGCCGCGATATGCGCGGCGGCGGTGAAATCCAGCGCGTTGGCGCACAGCGCCGGAAGACCCATTTCCATCAGCACACCCAGCGAAACGCCCAGCCATGCCCGAACGACCGGGCTTTTTTTCGGTGTCAGCCAGCGGATCATCTGTACGCCCAGCGCGCAGAACAAAAGGGTATAAGCGATTGCGATCATGGTTCCTCACTGCACCTGTTTGGTCACGTCGTCCGTAAGGACGGTAAAAGCCGCCTGCCTGCGCCGGCGATGGCCGTCCGTTTCCGGCGGCATGGGCGCGGGCTTCATGGCCGGCATGCGGCGCGTCTGCCCCAGCGCGTCAGCATAATCGCCTTCCGGCGCAGGCTCTGTCTGGCGCTGCGCGTCTTGCTGCATGGCCACCAGATCATCCACCGCCTGACGGCGGCGCTGCTTTTCGCTCTTTTCCTCGCGGATGCGGCGCGCGGCGGCCTCCGTGCAGATGGCCTGCCCGACGAGCTGCAAATACATGCGCCGCGCGGCCAGCGCCAGCAGCGCGTCCACCGCCACCGCCGCGGCCAGCAGCAGCGGCACGGCGGGCAGCCACATCATGCCCCAATACACCGCCAGCGCAAGCAATGCCAGCGTGAGCGCCGCGCCGGTGACAAACAGCGCGTTTCTCGTCTTTTTCGCCTGCTCGCGAAGCGCAATGGCCGTCCTGTTGGTCAGCCGAATCGCCCTGCTTTCCATAAGCGGCCTCCGTTACGCTCCAAGAATGGAGAGAATCAGCTTGCTGTCAAACAGCGGCGCCAGACGCGACGCAGCGAACACGTCGGTCAGCTGCTGCACCGGCACGACCGCCTGAATGATCGGCACCAGTGCAAAGAAGATGAACAGCAGCAGCACGCCGCGCGCCAGCCCGAACACGCCGCCCATCAGCGCATCCAGATGGCGCAGCACCGGCAGTTCGAACACATAGCAGATCAGATGGATGACGAACGTCGCGACGATGTAGCAGCCGAGGAAGCAGATTAAAAAGCTGAGGATCGAAAGCGACACGTTCACAATCGTCTGGCTCAGCAGGGTAGACATCGTGGTCGCGCCCGGCGCGGTATTGACCGCGTTGATGAACGCCGCCTGAAACTGTTCGGGCAGCTGCGCGCCGCTCATGATCTGCGTCAGCGCGCCCTGCGTCACCTGCGACACGGTGAGCAGCGAGAGATCCAGATCCTTGATGCGGCTGCCCGCGTCGGTGTAATACATGAGCGTATTGACCAGCGTGTCGTTGCCTTGCAGCCACGCCGCCAGCGACGGGCTGATGGCGAACGCCGCCGCCGCCGCGCCGATGAGCGCCGCCACGCTGAGCACCCCGCTGATGAAGCCGCGGTACATGCCGAAGACGAGGCTGATCCCCAGCACCGCCAGAATCAGAATGTCGATGATGTTCATGGTTCTTCCTCCCTTAGGTCGGCAGCTCGACGACGTAAATTTCCGAGCCGGAGGCGACCACCGCGCGGTTATCGTTCATCATGCCGAGCACCGCCGTCACGGTGATGGGCATGGCGTAAGTGCGGAAGGTCGTATCGCCGAAGCTGCACGCATAGACTGCGTTCTGAGAGAAGCCGTAGACCGATTTCGTGCCCAGCTTCGCCGCGATGCAGGCGCTGGGCAGGTGGATCACGCGGTCGATACTGCCGTACATCAGGCGCACGTTGGCGATGCTGATGCCCTCGTTCTGCTCCTGCGCGGGCACGAGCAGCTGATAGAGCATGCTGCCGCTCTTACTGACGTCCTCGACCGTATAGCCGTAAATCAGCGTCGGGCTGCTCGCCTCCAGGGCGCGATAGCTGTAATGCAGAATCTGCCGGGTGGTGACGACGTTGAGCGTGCCGTTTTCGTCGTAGATCGAATAAGCGATATGCTCGCCGATGGAGCTTTTGCCGGTGGAGAGCTTGCCGGGCTGGAAGGTTTGCAGCTCGGTGGAGATCACCGTGCCGGTGGTGTTGAGGCCGAGCATCCACATCAGCTCGGTGGCCTGCGCGTTATTGGTCGTGGCGGCCATGAAGAAGCCGATATCCAGCAGCGTCTGGCCGGAAACGGTGATGTTATCGACGATCTGGCCGCTGCTGTTGATGACGGAAACCACGCCGTTATCGGCTTCGCCGACGAACACGGCGACATATTCGTCGCCCGCGCTGGCAAACTGGATGGTATCGCTCATCTTGTTGTTATAGATGAGGCGGCCCCTGTTATTGAGGATATACAGGTCGTTGCCCGACCATGCGACGATGCGCTTTTCGGTCGCGTCATAATCGGCGTTGGTGCCGATCTGGTAGCTCCACTCGTTGCCGCCGGTCGCCGCGACGCAGTGCAGCGTCGTGCCGTCGTAGAAGATCACGCTGTCGCCGAAGGGCGAAACGTTTTGGCTGAGCGTCGCGCCGATGCGCGTCACGCGGCCGATGCCCTCGCGCGTCGAGCCGGTCAGCGCGTACACGACGCAGACGACGAGCAGCCCGACGAGCGCAGCGGCCAGAATCGCCGTGCGGATTTTGCCCTGTATGGAGTTTTTCTTTTTATTTTTCTTCTTTTTTTGCTCGTCATTCATCCCATAGGCGTTAAACGTGGCGTTTGCGCCGGTGAGGTACGTAACGCGCCGATTTTTACGATCCATGTCAGCATCCTTTCAAAAGGGGAGGGACGCTGGGCTACCGCCCAGACCTGTTTGGGGACCAGTCCCCAAACCCCTTCTTCGCTTCGCGCTTATAGCTCGTGATTATTCTTACCGTTTATCGCTATGCGATAAACGGTATAGTGGGAAGTCCAGAAACCTCAGGTTTCTGGTGGGGTTCGGGGCAAAGCCCCGACGTAACCCCTCGTTCCCCCAAAACCCGCTTTTCCACTTTTGGAGAACCCACAGGGGAGAGCGCGGTTTCTTTTTGGGGATTGGAAGCCCCAAAAGCCAAAACCCGAAAGACTTTTGGCGGTTTTGGGGTGCGGCCTGCCCGCCGCTCGGTTTTGGGGTTTTCCTCGGCTTCTCCGCAAGTTGTCCACAAGCTTTTCCACACTTCTGTGGATATTGTGGATAATTTGTGGACGGGTGTGGATAACTCGGGGATAAGTCCAATTTTCCCTGTTTTTGCAGGATTTTTCATCTTTCCCCAAAAGTCGCTCATGCGCGCGTCAATTCGCCGTTTTCCACGCGGTAGACCGCGCCCTGCCGCGCGCCCGCCAAATCGGAGATATCCGTGCAGGTCACAAACGTCTGAACCCGGTCGATCCGCTCGATGAGCTGCCGCCTGCGGTTCGGGTCCAGCTCGCTCATCACGTCGTCCAGCATCAGAATCGGCGCTTCCCCGCTTTCCTCGCCCGCCAGTTCCAGCTGCGCCAGCTTGAGGGAAAGCACCGCGCTGCGCTGCTGCCCCTGCGAGGCGAACGTCCGCGCTTCTTTGCCGTCGATGGTGATGGCGATATCGTCCCGGTGTACGCCCACCGTCGTCGTCATCCGCCGCAAATCCTCGCTTCGCGCCCGCGAAAGGCGCGCCAAAAGCGCTTCGTAGACGTTTTCCGCGTCCGCAGCCTGCGAAACATAGCGCAGCCGCAGCTCTTCGCGCCCGCCGGTCAGCGACAGATGCGCCGCCCGCGCCAGCTCGTCGAGTTTGCCGACGGCTTCCCGCCGGTTTTCGCAGATCACCGCGCCCACGCGCGCAAGCTGCTCGTCCCACATATCCAGCGTCGGCAGCAGCGACGGGTTTCGGGCGATGTCCTTGAGCAGCGCGTTGCGCTGGTTGAGCGTGCGCACGGCGCGCTGGAGGGCGTAAAAATACGTCGGCCGGAGCTGGGAAAGCTGCATATCCATAAACCGCCGCCGCTCGGCCGGGCCTTCCTTGACGATTTGCAGGTCTTCCGGCGAAAACAGTACGCCGCAGACGTGGCCGAGCAGCTCGCCGATGCGTTCCGCCTGCCGAAGGCCGATGCGCACGGTCTTTTTCTTCTTCTGCGTTCGGCTGAGGATCACGGCGACCTCGTGCGTGCCGTCCCGCTGCGCGGTTTTGACCGTCACGCGCGCGCTGTCCTGCCCCCACTGGATCAATTCCTCATCGCGGGAGGTTCGGTGGCTTTTGCCCAGACAGCACAGGTGCAGCGCCTCCAAAATATTCGTTTTCCCCTGCGCGTTCGGGCCGGTGAACACGGTAACGCCCGCGTCCGGCTCGATGAGCGCCCGTTCGTAATTCCTGAAATGGCTCAGGCTGAGCGACGTAACCCGCATCGGCGTTTACGCGTTAAACACGCGAACCGGGAGTACCAGATACAGATAGCTGTCGCCTTCCACCGGGCAGACCACGCACGGGCTGACGTTGGAATTGAAGCGCATCACAATCTGATCGTCGGCGAGCGCCTTGAGCACGTCGGTGATGTAGCGCACGTTGAAGGCGATCGTCAAATCCTTGCCTTCCGTCATGACCTGCATCTTCTCCTCCATGTCGCCCGTCTCCGAGTTGGAGGTGACCTCCAGCGTTTCGCCGTCAATCTTGAAGCAGACCAGATTCGTCTTGCCTTCGCGGGCAATCAGGCTGGCGCGGTCGATGGCGCTGCCCAGCTCGGCGCGCTCCACCGTCACGCGGGTCTGCCATTCCTCCGGCAGAATCTGGCGGTAACGAATGAATTCGCCTTCCAGCAGGCGCGCGACCACGCGCGTCTGGCCGATGTTCATGCGCACATGGCTCTTGGTGAAGCACAGGGAGACGTTCTCCTCCGTATCCGCCAGAATCTTGGCGATGTCGCCCAAAACGCGGCCGCCGACAACGGCGTTGATCGGGCTGGCCGGGCCGTCGATGTTCTCCTTGCGCAGCGCGAGGCGGAAGCCGTCCAGCGCGACGACGCGCATCTCGGTGCGGCTGATTTCCATCAGGCAGCCGGTCAGAATCGGGCGGCTCTCATCCTGCGCGATGGCGAACAGGGTGCGGCCCACCATATCCTTGAGCGTGTTTTGGGGGATGTCGAAGCTCTCGCCCTCGACCTGCGGCAGCTCCGGGTATTCCACCGGGTCAAAGCCGTTGATCGTGGTGCGGATGCTCGCGCAGCGGATCGTCGCCTGCATCCGCTCGCCGACGGTGATATCGCACGGGCCGCCCGGCAGCTTGCGGATGATTTCGCAGAGCAGCTTGCCCGGCAGGACGGCGCGGCCCTCTTCGCTGAACGTCGCGGGCAGCAGAGTTTCGATGCCCAGCGCCAGATCGGTGCAGGTGAGGCGCAGCCCCTTGTCGCAGGACTCAAATAAGATGCCCTCCAAAATCGGCTTGGTGGAGCGCACCGCCAGCGCGCGGCTGACGATGGAAAGGGCAGTGTTCAGTTCGTTGGTATCGCAAGTGAAACGCATTTTGATAACCTCCATGGGGTAGTAGCAGTATATACGTTCAGCAGGAGAAGTCGTAGAGCGGTGGACAACCGGGATAAGTGCCAAAAACCCAAAACAGGACTGACTTTTGGCCTGTGGAAAACACTGGATAAGCCCCAAAACAACCGACCAGCTTATCCACAACGCTGTGCACAACTCAGCTCCGTTTCCCAAAAGAGCGCTGAAACGGTATAAAAGGGCAAATTCATACTTATTCAGTATTCGCGCTGTCGGGAAAAAATCCTGCCCGGTTCGGCAGAAGACTTTGCGCGCCTTTCCCTATGAAACGATCCGGAGAAGGGTTGAGAAAAATGGTCGGATGTGATAAACTAATTCAGATATAAAGAAGCGTTGTTGCTCCATAGCAGGCTTTGGAGCGAATCAAAACGGATATGTCCATGTATCGCGCAGCGATACATGAAGCGGGAAGACCAGAAACCTCAGGTTTCTGGTCGGGTTTGGGACGAAGTCCCAAGCGTTTTCCCATGATGAAAGGATAGAAACGGATGGAAACAGTCAGAAAAACACGGAAGCTCCCGGAACAGGTGGCCGATAAACTGCGGGAGATGATCATTCAGGAATCGCTCAAGACCGGCGCGAAGCTCCCGGCCGAGGCGGAACTGATGGAGCGTTTCGGAGTCAGCCGCTCGACGGTGCGCGAGGCGGTTAAAATTTTGCAGACGGAACACATCGTCGATATCCGGCAGGGGCAGGGCACGTTTTTGTGCGCCATGCCGGGGCTGGCGAGCGACCCGCTGGGCCTGCGCTTCGCCGATCAGGAGGAGCTTATCGCTCAGCTGCTGGAAACGCGGCTGCTCATCGAGCCGAGCGTCGCGGCGCTGGCCGCCGTCCGTCGGCAGGATAAGCAGCTCGCCGCGATGAAAACCCTGCTGGATAAGATGGATAACGCCTATCTGCACGGCGAGGATTACACGCCGTTCGACTTTGAATTTCACTCCCTGATCGCCCAGTGCACCGGCAACGACGTGATGAAGCGCCTGCTGCCGACGATTCACGAATCCATTCAGGCGGGCTATCACCACACCCGCCGGGTCGAGGGCAGTTATCAGCGCGCGAGCCAGTGCCATTTGGAGATGTACCGCGGGATTCTGGAGCACGACAGCGAGCGCGCGCGGCAGGCGGCGCAGCGGCACATGATGCAGACGATGCACGACTCCGGCGTCGAAGTGCCGTCGGTGCTGGTGAAATAATGGAAACGATCAAAATCATCGCCCGAATCCGCAGCGACTTCCCGCAGAAATTCGGCATCCCGCGCCAGAGCGGCGTCGTGCCGGAGACGCGCGCGAAAATCGTCTTTGAAAAGCCTTATCAAAACCCGGATGCGCTGCGCGGCATCGAAGGCTTTTCGCACCTGTGGCTGATCTGGGGCTTTTCCGCCTGCGAGCGGGAAGAATGGTCGCCGACGGTGCGCCCGCCGCGGCTGGGCGGCAACACGCGCATGGGCGTGTTTGCCACAAGGTCGCCGTTCCGCCCCAACCCCATCGGGCTGTCCTCCGTGACGCTCGAAGAGGTGCGGCTGCATACCCCGGAAGGCCCGGCGCTCGTCGTCGGCGGCGCGGATCTGATGGACGGCACGCCGATTTACGACATCAAGCCCTATCTGCCGTATGCCGATTGTCATCCGGAAGCGGCGGGCGGCTTTGCGGAAGAAAAGAAGAATTATGCGCTGACGGTCGATTTCCCGCCGGAGTTGGAGGCGCAGATTGCGCCCGAACGCCGCTCTGCGTTGCGCGGCGTGCTGGCGCACGACCCGCGGCCCTCGTATCAGCACGCCCCGGAGAGGATGTATGGCGTGGCGTTCGCGGGGAAGAACGTGAAATTCACCGTCAGGGACGGCGTGCTGACGGTGCGCGCAATCGAAACGTTGGAATAAGAAAAAAAGCTCAGGCTTTCCGAACGGAAAAAGCTTGGGCTTTTGTTATGTGCTGCGCAATGGGGATTACGTTGGGCTGACAGCCCGAAATTTTTTGATTCTGTATCGCGAAGCGATACAGAAAGGAGGGAAGTCCAGAAACCTCAGGTTTCTGGCGGAGTTTGAGGCGGAGCCTCAATCGTTCCCCTCGTCCTTCAGCAAATCCTTGAGCTTCTGATCCGGCGCGGAGGTTTCGTCTTCCGGCAGGTGCAGGTCGATATGGTCGCCGGGTTGTTCCAGCGCGACGATGCGAGTCTGCGGGGTTTCCCCGGTGACGGCAAAGCGCAGGGCGACGTCCGGCCTGCCCTGAAAATGCATCGGGATGAAGACGCGGGGCTTGACGGTCATGATGAAATAGCCCGCGCCCGCGTCGTACATGCTGCCCTGCCGGGGATCGACCGGGAAGAACGCTACGTCAATTTTCTGCTTGGGGATCGGCGCGACGCAGTCATAAAACGCGCGCTCGGCGGCTTCAATTTCCGTTACGGAGGATTCGTCCCGCCAGTGCCACAGGTTCAAATCGCCCGCGTGGAACAGCGTGATCCCCGCGAAATCGACGAAGAAGGAAACGCCCTCGTCCGTCGAGCCGTAGGCATGCACCTTCAACGCGCCGAAGGCGCGCTCGTCGCCGGGCGACATGCGCTCGCCGCGATAGGGCTGCGGAATATCAAACCCGAGGATATAGATCGCTTTTTCGCCGCACAGGTCGTAGATCGCCGGGGAGAAGTGGTCGTCGTGGTGGTGGCTGACGAACACATACAGCGTTTCAAACGCCGCGAGCGTTTCCGGATCGGGCAGAGCGCGCCGATCCGGGCCGGTTTCGCTGGCGTCAAAAAGCAGGCCGGTATCGCCGAGCGAGACGAGGAAGCCGCTTCCTCCCAAATATTCAATCGCGATATCCTTCATACCGATGCGCTCCTTTTCTGTATATTCACTCCTTTCATTTTATCCAATTTTTCCCACTTGTCAATCTTTTTTGCCATTCTTTCTCCACTGATACTCCATTAAACCGCTGAAAACGGTTTAAAACGAGAACGGACGCACCACTTTCTGTCAAAATCCGTCATAAAACGCCCGAAATCGGGGCTTCTCGCGCCCCTTCGCGCTCCAGGCGGACGGCGCGCGTGCAGACGGCCTCCACGAACCGCCTGTCGTGCGACACGGCGATGATGCAGCCGGGGTAATCGGCGAACAAATTCCGCACAACCGGGCCGGAGAGCGGGGAGAGGTTTCGCGTCGGCTCGTCGAGCAGCAGCACGTCTGCCCGGCTTTCGGCCATCATCAAAAACATCAGCTTGGCCTTTTGCCCGCCGGAAAGCCCGGCGCAGGGATGGTTCATCTCGTCGGCGGTGAATTTCATGCTGCCCAGCAGCAGCCCGGCGCGGCTTCGCGCGTCCTTTTCGCCCGACGGGGAGAGCAGCTCGACGGGCGAAAGACGCGGATCGAGCAGGCCGCCGGGATCCTGCGGCATGTAAAAGACGCGCAGGTCGGCGCGCTTTTCGAGCGTATCGCGGATGAGACGCAGAAGGGTCGATTTGCCTACGCCGTTTTTGCCGCAGATGCACAATTTGTCCTTCGCGCGCACGGTCAGGCGGATATCCCGGCAGAGCGTGCGGCCGTCGATGGTCAGCGCGGGGCAGGCGAGGTCGAGCACGGTCTTATCCGCGGGCAGAGGCGCGCAGTCGAGTTTGGCGAAGATGGCCTCTTCCTGTTCGGGCATGGCGGTCATGTCGTCCCGCTCGCGCTCAAAGCGCCGACCCATCGCCTGAACGGTGTGCATTTTCTTTTTGAGCAGGAAACCGCCATGCGGATCCTGACGGGAGATATTCTGCTGGTCGCGCTCGACCTTGCGGCGGATGGTTTCATAGCGTTCCATTTTCGCCTGAAAATCCTCGCGCTCTTTGCGCGCGATCCGGGTCTGCTTATCAAAAGCCGCGCCGCGTTCTTCGTAAAACCGCTCATAGCCCATGGCATACAGCGTCGCGCGGGGAACCTGCCTGCGCCGCAGGCGTTCCAGCAGAAGAACGCTCGTCGCGGCGCGCGAAAGCAGGGCTTCGTCGTGGGAGACGAAGAGTACGGTCAGCTTGCAGGTCAGCAGAAAATCCTCCAGCCAGCGGACGGAATCGCCGTCCAGATCGTTGGTCGGCTCGTCGAGCAGCAGCACCTCGGGCGCGGCCATCAGCAATCGCGCCAGCTGCAATTTGACGCGCTCGCCGCCGGAAAAATCGGCCATGCGCTGCGGGCTGTAAAACGCGTCGGCAGGCAGCGCGAGCTGCGCGGCCAGTTGGCCGAGGTCTTTCGGCGACTGATCGAAAAACGCGGGCGACGCGCAGAAAAAATCGTAAGCGCTTTTTTCGCGCTCGTCTTTCGGCAGTTCCTGCGGCAGATAGCCCGCGCGGCCGCGGCAGGAAAACGAGCCGGAGACTTCGATATAGTCGCTCACGGAGGGGTCGCCCGCCAGCACGCGGAGCAGAGTGGATTTGCCGTTGCCCTCTTCGCCGATGAGCGCAAGGCGTTCGCCGTCGCTGACGGCGAGGGAGAGCGAATCGACCAGAACGGTCAGGTCTTTGCGATGGGTGAGCGTAAGGTTTGTAATCGTGAACATAAAACTCCTATTCTGCGGCTTTTGCTGAAAAGCAAAAAAACCGCCTTCGACCGCTGCGGCCAAAGGCGGAAACCCTACGCAAAAAACGCACGCTGAAAAAGCATGCAAAAACCGAAACTGCGCGTCCTGATTTCCGTTTAGCCGGACAGCCGAAACAAGCCCGCGGAAAACGCGCGCTTCGGTTGTCGATCAAAAACAGAAATCACTTGCGCATGCTCCGATGTTCACCCCTTTCAAAAATCCCCCTCAGTATAGCGCCAAGTTTGAGAATTGTCAAGCAAATTGTGGCCTTTGACAAGCTGACCGCGCCGAGATTTGGCGCATTTAACGTTGACACCTTTTCCTGTTCTCCGTATAATAGCTCACAGTGTTAGCAAAAGGAGGGATTCTGTGACGGAATACGCTGCGCTGACGGAAGAAACGCTTCACGGGCTGACGGAGGAAATGACCCGCCTGCTGGATGAGCATCCGCGAGAAGCGCGGGATAACCGCTTCAGCGCGATCATGTGCGGCGAAATGGCCGTGATGCGGCTTTTGCATAACGGATCCAGAAAAAAGATGACGGCGGGCGAGCTGAGCAGCAAGCTGAGCATGACCACCTCGCGCATGGCCGCCGTGCTGGGCAGCCTGGAAAAGAAGGGCCTGCTTGAGCGCGAAAACGACGAGGTTGACCGCCGGCGCGTGCTTGTGTCCCTGACGCAGGCGGGCGATGTGCTCTGCGAAAAGCGGAGACGGCACTTTATGAAAAAAATCGAGGTTATGCTGAACATGATGGGCGGCGACGCGCCGGAATTTGTGCGTCTGCTTCGGCGGACGTTTGAAATTACGGCGTCCGACGCGTTCAAACAGTGCGACAGCATCATCGAAGAAGATAAGGAGGACTTCAATGGCTGAAACCAGACAGACCGGCGGGAAAAAGCACGTCACCGGCGCGCGCATTGCGAAGGAAATTAAGCAATACAAAAAAGACGCGTTCCTCTCGCCGATGTATACGACGTTCTGCGTCGTTCTCGAAATTCTGATTCCGTATCTCACCGCGTCCATCATCGACAAGGGCATCGCCGTGGGCGATATGGCGCATGTGGCGAAAATCGGTTCGCTGATGGCCGTGATGGCCATTCTGGCCATGATCTTCGGCGTTCGCGCGGGCGTGCACAGCGCGCGGGCGAGCACGGGGCTGGCCAGCAACCTGCGCGAATCCATGTTCGGGCGGATTCAGGAATATTCTTTCTCGAATATTGACAAATTCTCCACCGCGGGCCTCGTCACGCGCCTGACCACCGACGTCACCAACATCCAGAACGCGTTTCAGATGATTCTGCAAATCTGCACCCGCGCGCCGGTGACGCTGATTGTCGCGCTGTTCATGGCGTTTTCCATCAACGCGAAGCTCTCGACCGTGTTTCTGGCCGCGATGGCGTTCCTGGGCGTGATGATCGTCGTCCTCATTCCCAAGGCGATGAAGTATTTCAAACAGATGTTCCGCAAGTACGACGCGGTGAACGGCGTGGTGAAGGAAAACGTCGGCGCGATCCGCGTGGTCAAAGCGTTCGTCCGCGAGGATTACGAGGATGAGAAGTTCTCCGGCGCGGCGAACGACCTGTTCAAAAACTCCATCTCCGCCGAGCGCATCATCTCCTTCTCCATGCCGGGCATGCAGCTCACCGTGTACGCCTGTATTCTGATGATCTGCTGGTTCGGCGCGAAGATGATCGTGGGGCAGACCGGCCTGACCACGGGCGAGCTGACCAGCCTGCTTTCCTATGTCATGAACATCCTGATGAGCCTGATGATGCTCTCGATGGTCTTCGTCATGGTTACGCAGTCCGCCGCGGCGGCGCAGCGCATCGAGGAAGTGCTGGAGGAGCAGCCGGATATCACCAGCCCGGAGAACGCCGTCAAGACCGTGAAGGACGGCTCCATCGACTTTGATCACGTGACGTTCGCCTATCAGCAGCGCAGCGGCAAGCCGGTGCTCAGCGATATCGACCTGCACATCCATTCCGGCGAGACGATCGGCGTTATGGGCGGCACGGGTTCCTCCAAGTCGAGCCTCGTCAACCTCATTTCCCGCCTGTACGACGTGACGGCGGGCGAGGTGCGCGTCGGCGGCGTGGACGTGCGCCGCTACGACGTGGAGAGCCTGCGCGACGAGGTTTCCGTCGTGCTGCAAAACAACGTGCTCTTCTCCGGCACGATTTACGATAACCTCCGCTGGGGCAACGAAAACGCGACCGACGAACAGTGCCGCGAGGCCTGCCGTCTGGCCTGCGCGGATGAATTCATCGAGCGATTCCCGGAGAAATACGACACCCGCATCGAGCGCGGCGGCACGAACGTCTCCGGCGGCCAGAAGCAGCGCCTGTGCATCGCCCGCGCGCTGCTCAAAAACCCGAAGGTGCTCATTCTGGATGACTCCACCAGCGCCGTCGATACCGCGACGGACGCGAAGATTCGCGAAGCCATGCGCACCCATATCCCCGGCACGACCAAGATCATCATCGCGCAGCGCATTTCCTCCATTCAGGATGCGGATCGCGTGCTCGTGCTGGATAACGGCCATGTCAACGCGTTTGATACCCCGGAGAACCTGCTGAAGACCAACGCGATTTATCAGGAGGTCTACAACAGTCAGGTCGGAAACGGCGGCGGCGACTTCGACGAGGCCGCCATGAAGGGAGGCGACTGAGCATGATGGGACGCAACAGAAACGCCGGCAAGCCCGGCGCGAAGAACCCCGGCAAGACGTTTAAGCGCATCATGGCCGAGATCATGAGCCAATACAAGGCGCACTGCATCGCGGTTGTGATCTGCCTGATCGTCAGCGCCGTGGCCAACGTTTACGGCACGATGTTCATGCAGCGCCTGATCGACGATTACATCACCCCGATGATGGGCCAGCCCAGCCCGGATTTCGGCCCGATGGGCAGAGCCGTGCTCAGCGTCGCGGCGGTCTATATCCTCGGCGCGTTCAGCGCGTGGCTGTATAACTACCTGATGATCTTCGTTTCGCAGGGCACGCTCAAAAACCTGCGCGTCAAGCTCTTCTCCAAGATGGAGCGCCTGCCGATCAAGTATTTCGACACGCATGCCCACGGCGATATCATGAGCGTTTACACCAACGATATCGACACCATGCGCCAGATGATCTCCCAGTCCATGCCGCAGCTGATTTCCAGCGTCGTCACGATTGTGAGCATCGTCGTTTCGATGATCATCCTCAACGTGCCGCTGCTGATCATTACGCTGTTCATGGTCGCCGCGACGATGACGATTTCCATGAAGCGCATCAAGAACGCGGGTCGCTTCTTCGTGCAGCAGCAGACCGATCTGGGCAGGGTCAACGGCTATATCGAAGAGATGATGGACGGCCAGAAGGTCGTCAAGGTCTTCTGCCACGAGGAGCAAAATTTCGAGGGCTTCAAGCAGCTCAACGACGCCCTCCGCGAGAGCGCGTTCAGCGCGAACCGCATCGCCAACACCATCATGCCGCTGACGATGGCGATGGGCAACCTGAGCTATGTGCTCTGCGCGGTGGTCGGCGGCCTGCTGGCCTCCGGCGGCTACCTCGGCCTGACCATCGGCACGCTGGTTTCCTTCCTGACCCTGAACAAGAGCTTCAACCAGCCGATCAACCAGGTCTCCCAGCAGTCCAACGCCATCATCATGGCGCTGGCGGGCGCGGAGCG
>CAKTXH010000033.1 GCA_934630975.1 uncultured Clostridia bacterium
ATGGCGTTGCTGGTCAGCGTCACACCGCTCTTCACGTCGATCTGTGCCGTCGCGATGTCCTGACCCACCAGCGCGTCGAAGATGCTCTGGTCGGCAATCAGGTCGGCGCCGAAGTTCGCAGTCTCGTTGTGCTCAGGCACGGAGACGGACAGAATCTTGCCGTTGCCATCCACAGCGATTTCGACCTTGAACGGCGCAATACCCGTCACGTCATACGTGCCGATTGCCACGTCGCTGGTCGCCGCCTCGTCGAGCGTCGCCTCGCCGCCAAACTGAGCGGCGGCCTGCTTGAGCGCGTCGTTGATGGCGTTGCTGGTCAGCGTCACACCGCTCTTCACGTCGATCTGTGCCGTCGCGATGTCCTGACCCACCAGCGCGTCAAAGATGCTCTGGTCAGCAATCAGGTCAGCGCCGAAGTTCGCAGTCTCGTTGTGCTCAGGCACGGAGACAGAAACGATCTTTCCATTTTCGTCCACGGCAATCGCAACCTTGAACGGCGCAATGCCGGTTACGTCATACTCGACAGCAGCAGCCTGAGAAACAGCCTCTTCGACAACGGGTTCAGCCGTCGCCTCAGCAACAGGTTCAGCCGTCGCCTCAACGGTCGGTTCGGCAGTCGGCTCAGCTGTCGCTTCGGAAACAACGGCAACGCCATTCGCCGCCGCAGCCTGCTTCAGCGCCGCGTTGATGGCGTCGCTGGTCAGCGTTACGCCGCTCTTGACATCAACCTGCGCCGTAGCCAGATTCTCGCCAACCAGCGCGGAAAGCGCTTCATCGGTCAGCATGTCCGCACCAAGGCCCGGGGTCTCATTGTTGTCCGGGGCGCTAACAGAAGCAATCTTGCCGCCGTCCTCAACCTCAACATACAGCGTGAACTTGTTCATGCCCTTCACGGTATACGGATCGCCCGCAACCGCCGGGACCGTTTCAGCGTCTCCGCCAAAGTCAGCCGCAGCCTGCTTGAGCGCATCGTTCACCGCGTTGCTGGTCAGCGTCACGCCGCTCTTCACGTCGATCTGCGCCGTTGCGATATCTTGACCCACCAGCGCGTCAAAGATGCTCTGATCCGCGAGGAGATCCGCGCCAAGACCCGGCGTCTCGTTGTTCTCCGGCACCGTGACGGAAACGATCTTACCCGCGTCGTCCAGCTCAATCGCAACCTTAAACGCGCCGAAGCCGGTCACGTCATAGGTCTTTGCGCCGCCTTCGGATTCGCCGGCAGAAGCAGCCTGCTTGAGCGCGTCGTTAATCGCGTTGCTGGTCAGCGTCACGCCGCTCTTCACGTCGATCTGCGCCGTTGCAATATCCTGACCCACCAGCGCGTCAAAGATGCTCTGATCCGCGAGGAGATCCGCGCCGAAGCCCGCGGTCTCATTGTTTTCCGGCACAACGACGGAAACGATCTTGCCGTTGCTGTCCAGCGTAATTTCCACGTTGAACGACGCAAAGCCCGTTACCTCATACGTGCCCGTGGTGGTTTCAACCGCCGCATCCTCGCCGTCGTCGCCGCCATTGACTGCGGCGGCCTCAGCCAGAATCGCATCCTTATCGCCCGCATGCGGCTCGATGCCGAGCGTGCCCTTCGTGTAAGTCAGCATCTCCTGCACGGCGTTCACAAACGCGGTGGAAGAAATGGTCGCGCCCGCGATGGTATCCACATCGTCGCGCAGCGTGTCCGGGTCAGCCGCAATCGCGATGAACTGCTCCTTGAAAGCGTCGTCGCCCACGCGGCTGCCGAGGCCCTGCGTCTCCTGGAGGGAGCCGACATAAACCTGCGTCACATAGCCCTCTTCGCTCACGCCGAGGGTGATCGGGATTTCTCCGCCGTAACCCTGCGGATTCGCGGTCAGCGCATAGCCCTTGATGCTGCCGTCAGCGTTTTTGCCGATGAAAATCTCATCGAGCGCACTGTCGTCAGAAATACCTTCATACTCAATCTGCTCGTATTCGCAGTCCGGCAGCACCGTGTTCAGCGCAGCCATCTTGGAGGCCAGCTTCTGCTGCTCGATCGGTTCCTTGGTCACTTCGTTCGTGACGGCCAGCAGCACAGAGGCAACAAGCGCAAAGATGAACAGACGGAGCGCAAGCTTCACAATATCACCCATTACTTCTTGACCTCCCCAAAGCTCTTGTTGCCGGTCACGCGCTCAATCAGCGGCGAGCAGACATTCATCAGCAGGATGGCGTAGGAGCACCATTCCGCCGGGGTCTTCTTGCAGGCGCGGAAGATGAACAGCAGCAAACCGCAGCCGACACCGAACACGATCTTGCCCTTCGCCGTCGCCGGAGAAGAGGAGTAATCGGTCGCCATGAAGAACGCGCCGAGAATCAGGCCGCCGGAAAGCAGCTGGGTCAGCGTTGCGTTCACATCGAAGCCGGTTTTCAGCAGGTAGCACACCGCGAACGTGCCGATGAAAGCCGCCGGAATGTGCCAGGTGATGACCTTCTTATAGAAGAGATAGGCCGCGCCGATGAGCAGCGCCAGCTTGCAGGTCTCGCCGATGGTGCCCGGAATATTGCCCAGGAACAGCTGACCCAGCGTATACGTGCCGGCCGCCGCACCAATCGGGGTCGCGCTCGCCACAGCGTCAACGCCAGCCAGATTGCCGAACGCCGGAGTGGCAAACGTATTCATCAGGCTCGCCCAGGAAAGCGCCAGAATCGCGCGAGCGGCAAGCGCCGGGTTGATGAAGTTCTGGCCGATGCCGCCAAAGATCATCTTGCACAGCAGGATAGCGACGACCGAGCCGATCACCGGCATCCAGTACGGCACGGTGGACGGCAGATTCATCGCCAGCAGCATGCCGGTCACGACAGCGCTGAAATCGCCGATCGTGTTGCGGGAATGGGTGGCCTTGCAATACAGCCACTCGCTCAGAACCGCAGCCGCGACAGACAATGCGAGGATGATCGCCGAGCGATAGCCGAAAAACAGCACGCCGGCGACGGCAGCGGGCAGCAGCGCAATGCAGACATCCCGCATGATGCTCGTGGTCGAGACATTATCGCGCAGATGCGGAGAAGACGAAATCACATACTTGGACATTTTCACGTTCCTCCGTACTCAATTAGGACTTTTTAGCTTTCGTTCTGGCAATCGCCTTGGCCACGCGGCAGCTCTGCGTAAGCTCGCGCTTGGCCGGGCAGGCGTAGGTGCAGCTGCCACATTCCATGCAGTTCATCGCACCGGCGGCAATCGCGCCGTCATAATCGCCATGACGAACAAGAACGTCAATCTTCGCGGGCGTGAGCTTCATCGGGCAGGCGCGCGCACAGCGACCGCAGCGGATGCAGGCGGATTCTTCCGCCGAAACCGCTTCCTCGCCCAGCGCGAGGAAACCGCCGAAATTCTTGGTAATCGGCAGATTCAGCGTCGGAACCGTATTGCCCATCATCGCGCCGCCGACAATCAGCTTGCGCACACCGTCGGTCAGACCGCCGACCTGATCAATCAGATCCAGCAGCGGCGTGCCGATGCGCACACGGAAATTGGTCGGCTTGGCCACGCGGCCGGTTACGGTCACAACGCGGTCGATGAGCGGCTGCCCCTTGCGCACAGCCGCAGAAAGCGCCGCGCAGGTGCCCACGTTCATCACGACGCACTTCGCCGCGGACGGCAGCTTGCCGTTGGGCACGATGCGCCCCGTCAACGAATAGATCAGCGTCTTTTCAAAGCCCTGCGGATAACGCGCGGGCAGAGAGACAACCTCAATATTCTGCTTGCCAGAAGCCGCTTCGCGCATGGCCGCAATCGCGTCAGGCTTATTATCCTCGATGCCGACCTTGGCGCAGGCGACGCCGCTGGCCTTCATCGCCAGCGCAATGCCGTCCACAATCTGCTCGGCGTTTTCCACCATGATGCGGTGGTCGCTCGTCAGATAGGGTTCACATTCGCTGCCGTTGACGATCAGCGTATCGGGCTTTTCTTCCAATTTAGACGTATCGAGCTTCACATTGGTCGGGAATGCCGCGCCGCCCATGCCGACAATGCCGCAGCGCGCCGCGATAGACGCAATGTCCCCCGCGCTGAGCGCATCGACATTCTCGCACGGCTGAACGGATTCATCCCAGCGATCCTCAAAGTCGTTGTCGATCACGACAGCGGGAACGCTCCTGCCGCTCGCCACGGTGCAGGTAGTAATCGCCACAACCTTGCCGGAAACGGACGCATGAACCGGCGCGGAAATGAATCCCTGAGCCTCTCCGATGATTTGACCCATGTTTACCGTTTGACCCACCTTCACGCAGCACACCGCAGGTGCGCCGCCGTGCTGAGCCATTGCAATCGTCACACGAGCCGGGGCGGCCGCGTTCACGATCTGCTGGGATTGGGTTGCATTTTTGCCATTGCCAATCTCGCGGGGATGGACGCCTCCGCCAAATGTCTGGGTAGTAGCCACAGACAAGTTCCTCCCTTCGCTTTTCAAGATGACGTGTCTAAGACGTGTCATGGACTTGAATGAAATGTCACGAGTCATTATAGCATAGAAATGCTAAATTGAAAACAGAGTTTCCATTTTTCTTCATCGTTAGTTTTTTCTCTAACCTTCGTTTCGCTATGTTTCGTTCGGTTTCCGTCCTCATGCAGCCGTATCATGCGCGCTTTTTTGCGCTTCGCTCGGTGTTTTTCTTCACAAACAGCAAAAAGACCGTCGGTCTGTTTCGGACCGACAGTCTCAGGCATGTTCCCAATCAAAGCAGAATACAAACCATTCCGCCGTTTCCTTCGTTGATGATCTTTTCAAGCGTCTGCTGCACTTTAAGCTGCGTATCTTCCGGCATATGCATCAGTTTATTGGATAGTCCTTCCCGAACCAGGTCGGAAAGCGGTTTGCCAAACAAATTGCTCTGCCAGAGCTTCTGTGGATCCTGTTCAAAGCCTTCCATCAAATACCGCAGCATCTCTTCGGACTGCTGTTCTGTTCCGACCACCGGCGAAACTTCGGTCTGGATATCCACGCGGATCAGATGCAGGCTCGGCGCGCTGGCTCTCAGCCGAACGCCGAATTTCCCGCCCTTCCCCATAATTTCCGGCTCTTGCAGGGTCAGCTCGTCAAGCTGCGGCGGCACAAGGCCGTATCCCGTTTCTCGAACGGATTTGAGCGCCTGCGCCACGTGATCGTATTCTTTCTTGGCTGCAACCAGTTCTCGAAGCAGCGCCAACAGATGTGCATCGCTTCGAATTTCCGTGCCACATTGCTCCGCCAGTACTTGATTGAACAATCCTTCCTTAAGCACCATCTGCATGCCGAGGCAGCCGCTCCCGTGATCCACATTCCGAATGACCACATCGTCCAGATATGCGTTCTGCTTGAGCGTCTGCGCAAAAGCGTCGGCTTCTCCAATTCGGAGCATGCTCATGGCCGACTGCTGCAAGCTGTCCATCAGGCTCTTCACCAGCCAATGGGTTTCGTCCAGCGCGCCGAGCCATTCCGGCGTTTGCAGATTCATTTGAACCACAGGGAACTGACCGAGTACCTGTTCCAGTAGGCCGCGAATGTCCTCTTCTTCCATTTCCTCTACGTTCATGGCGACCACGGGAACCGCATAGTCCTCTTCGAGCGTCTTGCGGAGGCTTTGCGTTTTAGTCGTCGCCGCGTTCTGCGTATTGAGCACAACGGCGAACGGTTTCCCAAGGCTTTTCAGTTCCGCAACGACACGCGCTTCCGCCGGAACATACGCCGCGCGCGGCAAATCGGTTACGCTGCCATCCGTCGTCACAACCAGACCGATGGTCGAATGTTCGGCGATAACCTTTTGCGTGCCCAACTCAGCCGCGCGTTCAAAAGGCATTTCCTCGTCGGCCCACGGCGTTCGCACCATTCGCAGCGCTTCGCCCTCCGTCGTGCCCAATGCGCCTTCCACCATATAGCCCACGCTGTCAACAAAGCGCAGGCGGACATGATTGTCGCTGGGCAGCGCGATATCCACCGCTTCCGACGGGATAAACGCCGGTTTGGTCGTCATCACGGTGCGTCCTGACCCGCTTTGAGGCAGGTCGTCCTGTGCGCGCGCCCGAATGTGCGCGTTTTCAATCGCCGGAATGATCATCTTTTCCAT
Source organism: uncultured Clostridia bacterium (assembly GCA_934630975.1). Classification (GTDB taxonomy): domain Bacteria; phylum Bacillota; class Clostridia; order Christensenellales; family Aristaeellaceae; genus Ventricola. The sequence goes on from CAKTXH010000033.1 coordinate 6,061, forward strand.
CAATCGGCGAATAAAGGTCGATTTGCCTGTCCGCACCGGGCCGACAACGCCGACATAAACATCGCCCTGTGTTCGCTGAGCGATATCCTGATAAAGGTCATACGCTTGCATAACATCCCTCCCTGCCGTCATGCCAGCGTATGCGTCCTGTCCGTCCGTTATTACGCGTCCTGAGAGGGCATTTCCAGCGTAATCAAGAATTGAAGTTCTTCGCCTGCCGGAATCGCATCCTGCACCGTCAGATTCTCCAGCCCCGGAATTCGATAAACCGTCAACGTCACCACATCGCCCGCCGTATGTGCCGCCAGTCTGTTTGTCAGGTCGGTATGCAGCGTTATGCGCTCGCCATCCATCCGAATGATGATATCATTGGGTCGGATACCGGCTTTTTCCGCCGCGCTTCCCGATGAAACCGCGCTGACATAAACGCCCGCCGGGATCAGACCGACGGTCGGTTCATCGCTTCCGCGGATGGTCATGACCGATATTCCGAGTTTCGGACGCGTCACCTTGCCGTATTGGATGATGCTGTTTACAATCGGTTCCACAACATCCACAGGAATCGCCATCGCAATACCCTCGATGGACGCCACGTCGTCCTGCCCATTCGAGCTGAATTTCAAAGATGGAACGCCGATCAACTCTCCGCGCGTGTTAAACAAGCCGCCCCCGCTGTTTCCCGAATTGATGGCCGCATCGGTTTGCAGCATTTTAACGATGGAGGATCCTTCCAATTCTCGGTTCAGCGCTGAAACCACGCCGACCGTCACCGTATCGGCAAATTGCTTGCCCAGCGGATTGCCGATGACAATTGCCCAATCGCCGACGCGCACCTGCGCGATATCTCCCATTTTCACGGCGGGCAATTCAACATCTTCCATCACGCGCAGAACGGCTAAGTCCGTCAGCTCATCATACCCGACGACCTCCGTTTTCAAATACTGTCCCTGGCTGAGCACCTGTACGTCGCTCGCCCCTTCAATCACATGGTAATTAGTCACCACATGCCCCTGTGTCGTCACCACAACGCCTGACCCTGTCGCCTGCTCGATCAATTCCGTTTGCCCGCTGATCATGTTGAACGTATTCGCCCGGTTGCTTACGCCAACGACACAAGGCATCACCGCTTGCACAACATCTGCAAACGGACTTTTTGCGCCATCGAGCGTTTGAACATATTCTCCCTGCGCATAAACGCTTTCAGCGGACTGCGCGTCTGCCACAACAATCGTTATGATTTCGATTGCCAGAACCAGACCCAGTGCAGCCAGTGCAGTTTTTCGAAGCACTTCTCGTCGATTCATCCTTTTCACCTCGCGAATAGCTTCTCCGAATCTCCCGTTTTTCACACGCCGCGACGCTCTGATCTTCAATCTTCTATCCATCAAAAAAAACGCCCCATCGCAGCGAATGGAGCGTCCATATTCCATTTATTACTTCAAGGAAACGATGGTTACGCCGGTTTCGCCTTCGCCGTATCGACCAAGGCGGAAGCTGCTCACGCAGGGATGCCGGCGCAGGCAATCCTGTATTCCGGCGCGGAGAACGCCGGTTCCGTTTCCGTGAATGATGCTGACCTCTCCGAGCGAAGAAAGCATCGCGTCGTCAATGAATTTCTCCACTTCGGGAATCGCCTCATCCAGCGCCATACCGCGTACATCCAGCTCTTGCCGCACGGCCCGCGTGGTGATATCCACCCGAGCTTCCCGCATGGATTTCTTGCGTTCAAGCTTTTTCTGTTCTTTTTTGACAAGCTGTTGTGTTGCCGTCAGCGTTCGCAAATCGGAAAGCGGCGCGCGCATTTTCATCATGCCGACTTTAAGCTGCACGTAGCCCTTGCTGTCCGCAGGCGCAACAATCGTCGCATCCACATCCATAGATGCAACGTGCACCATGTCGCCAGCCTTGACGCTCTTTGGAATTTCGCCGCCGACTTCTTTCTTGTCGGCCAGCTCATCCTGCGCCTTTTCCATCTGCTTCTTGACTTTCTGAATCTCGTGTTCCTGCGCGCCGCCCGCTTTCTTCATGGCGCGAAGTTCAGCAATCATCGCTTCCGATTCGCGTCTCGCATTTTCGACGATGCGCTTGGCTTCGTCCTTCGCCTTCCGAATGGATTTTTCGCGCTGATCCTCGAGCTTTTTCCGTTCCGCTTCCGCCTGATCGCGAATGGAAATCATCTCGCTGCGCGCCTGCTCTGCCAATTCGCGTTCCTTCTTCGCCACCTGGCGATGGTATTCGGCGTTGGCAATAACGTCTTCAAAACGAACCTGTTCTTTGGAAAGCAGTTCTTTGGCTCTGCCGATGATGAACTCCGGCAGACCGAGCTTTCGGGAAATTTCAAACGCGTTGGATTTGCCGGGAATACCGATAGACAGACGATAGGTCGGTCTGAGCGTCGCCACATCAAATTCAACGGAAGCGTTTTCGACGTTCGGCGTAGTCAGCGCGTATTCTTTCAGCTCGCTGTAATGCGTCGTAGCCACTGTGCGCGTATGCATATCCAGCAGCGTAGACAACACCGCCTGTGCCAGCGCCGCGCCTTCCGTCGGATCGGTGCCCGCGCCAAGCTCATCGAAAAGCACAAGCGAATCCGGCGTTACGTTTTGAAGGATCGAAACGATGTTCGTCATATGTCCCGAGAAGGTGGAAAGCGATTGTTCAATCGATTGTTCGTCGCCGATATCGGCAAAAACATCATCAAACACGGCCAGTTCCGTGCCGTATTCTGCCGGAACCTGCAAGCCGGATTGCGCCATCAGCGTAAACAGACCCGTGGTCTTGAGCGTAACCGTTTTGCCGCCCGTATTCGGGCCGGTGATGATCAGCGTCGTAAAATCGCTGCCCAGTCGAATATCCAGCGGCACAACCTTCTGCGGATCAATCAGCGGATGGCGGCCACGTACGATATTCAGCCGCCCTTCGTGATTCATCTTGGGCATACATCCGCTCATCTGCTTGGCCAGCGACGCCTTGGCAAACGCAAAATCCAATTGAGCGAGAATCGCAAGGTTATCCGAAATTGCGTCCGCTTCCGGGGCAATCTGCGCGGAAAGCGTCCGCAGAATCTTTTCGATTTCCGCTTTTTCAGCCGAAATCAGTTGTTTAAGCTCGTTGCCGATTTCAACGACGGACATCGGCTCGATGAATACCGTCGCGCCCGTCGAGGATTGATCGTGCACAATGCCCGGCACCATCGAGCGGTATTCCTGCCGAACCGGCAGAACATAACGATCCGCGCGCATGGTGATGATGGCATCCTGCAAGTATTTTTGAAAATTCGGGTTGTGAATCATCCCGTTCAAACGCTCGCGAACACGTTCGTTGCACGCGCGCATCTTACGCCGGATTTGGAACAACTCGTTGCTTGCCCGATCCGCAATTTCATCTTCACTGATAATCGCGTCGGAAATCGCCTGTTCGATGGTTTTAAACGTCGAAAGCCGCGAGGCGTTTGCGCTCAGCAGCGGCGTATCCTGCCGTTCCGTCACGATAGCCTCCCGGGCCGCGCGGGAAGCGCGCAGGCATGCGCCGATTTCCATCAGCGCTCGAGGTGAAAGCGACGAGCCGATTTGCGCCAGATGCAGCGAAGCGTGCACATCGGAAAACGGAATCATCGGTGTGCCGCCCAAATAAGAAAGCAGGCTATGCGCTTCCTCCGTCTCCTGCTGCATGCGCAGAACGTCTTCCAATCGACTGGATGGCGTCAGCGCGTCGCAAAGCGCCTGCCCCATGTCGGAAACACAATATTGAGCAAGCTGCGCGCGAATTTTAGTAAATTCCAGTACGCGCAAAGATCTTTCATTCATGGATTTCTCCTTTTTATTGAACGCCGCGCAGAAGCTGTCCCGCCGTCGATGTCGGCGAAATGCTGTGAAGCGCCGTACCGGCGTCCATCACGCTGCGGTAAGACGCAGTGATTTCCTGTTGTTTTCCAAACGATTCGTCGGTGAAGGCAAGTCGAAGGCTGACAGAAAACTGATGCAGCTTTTCCGCATACTTTGCCATATCCGTTTCCACACTGTTATACAGCCGCAAAACACAGCCATGCTCCATTTGAAGCCTGCGCAGCGGGAAACGGTATCCTTTCCGATCCGTATAGATTTCGGGGCATCCGCCGCGCCTTGCGCAGGCGTCGCAGCGATTATCCTGCCTTACATCGCCTTTTTCCGTCCGATGCGGGCAGTGGTTGAGCAGCATCAACTGCGTCCGCCCATATGCCTCCATCACGTAATTGCCGCCGCTCACAAACAAATCGCGGAGTTCTTTTTGATTAAGCTCACAGGAAACCGTCAGTCGGTTTGTACCCAAGGTCGTGTAGAATTCTGCGCAGGCATGGTTCATCACGTTCAGCCCCTGGCCACCCGAAACAGGCGCCGGCCATGAAAGCGCCAACTGACCGGGATTGTTAACCACGACCCCGCTCAGTCTTTCCGCATGATCGCAAACCCACGCGTGAAGACGTTCCAATTCATCGCTGTGCATCACAGCCGGAAGCACAAACACCGGCTTAACGCCGTCAGCTCCCTCGATCATACGGCTGAGCACCTCAGGTTTATAAACTTGTGGCTGCCATTCAAATAGATCTGCGCCGCACGCCAACAACGTCTTCGCCTTGGTCACGTCTTCATTTTGCACAATCAACAGCTTTTCCTGCTTTGGCATTTCACACGCTTTCGGAATAAACCGGCGGTCGGTTTTAAATGGTGCAATCCTGTTCTCCCGCATTTTTTCAAGCGCATCCCGCCGAAGATTGTTCAGCATTGCCGCGGTCATAAACGCATTTTGACTTTCAAGTGTCAAATTTCGGAGTGTATATGGCGTTCCGCCCAACTTGCCGAGCTGTTTAACTGCTGTCTCCTCATTCAGCGCATGCTGCTGCGCAGTCATAACCGGCTGTTCGATCGTTGCCGAAACGCAATGCCCTTCTCCGTCCGATACCGTTAAAACTGCAGGTTGATTCGGCACGGCATACAGATGCATATCCAGCGGAATATGCACATTTTCCCGGTTCATGATTTCCCGGATTTCCTTCATCTGCGCAGCGTCCGTCAAGCGGAAAACCTCGTCGCCGACGCGCGCCTGCCCGGAGGCAATGCGAACCGTCGCATCCTTCCCTGCGGGCACATCGTTGCCGGAATAAGTGAACTCTGTCTCCTGCCGTCCGCGCGCCTGCAAGCCGTCGCCATCGTTCAGCTTTTTCGTCAGATGAATCTGGGCAAGCGGCCCGCGCATCGACATGATTTTGCCCACCGAAATGCCCCAGTGATTCGGCCTTTCCCAACTCATCAAGGCGGCGTTGCTTTTTTCCATGACGTAGCCTTCTGTAAATCCTCCGCGATTGAATACCTGGCGCAGTCCCTCGATGGTCGCTTTGCTCGGATGATAGGCAACGTGCGCTTCCGCCGCATCAAGCGCTTCGCGGTAGGCTCGCGTGATGACGCCGACATATTCCGGCCTCTTCATGCGTCCTTCCAGTTTAAAGGAATACACGCCGGCATCGCGCAGTTCGGGAATGTGATCAATCAGCATCAAATCCTTCGTGGAAAGCAGATACCCGCTCGTTCCATCTTCTAACGTGTATGGCAATCGGCAGGGCTGCGCGCATCGGCCTCGGTTGCCGCTTCGACCGCCGATCATGCTGGAAAACAAACACTGACCCGATACCGCCACGCAAAGCGCGCCATGCGCAAACGCTTCTACCTCAACGCCGACGTCCGCCATTTTTTTCAGCTCATCAAGCGAACACTCCCTCGCCGGAACAACGCGCGAAAAACCCATATTCTTCATCAATAACGCGCCTTGCGCATTATTGATGGTCATTTGCGTACTCGCATGCAGCACCAACTGAGGATAGCTTTGCTGAATGATGCGTGCTACGCCCATGTCCTGCACAAGTACGGCATCCACATGAACGTCGGAGAGCAGATCGAGCACATCGCGAAGATCATCCATTTCGCATTGCTTGACCAGCGTGTTAACCGTCACATAGATCTTTTTGCCCCGTTCATGCGCATAGGCGACTGCATCGCGAAGCCCATCCGCGTCAAAGTTTCCCGCATAGCTGCGCGCGCCGAAGGCCGTATAGCCCAAATAGACAGCGTCCGCGCCGCATGCGATTGCCGCAACCAGCGCTTCGCGGTTTCCCGCCGGTGAAAGCAATTCCATTTTTTCCTCCGAAAAAGCGGCGCAGGGCACTTGCCCCAGCGCCGCCGCTCGATTTACATGTTTTCGTCTTTTTCTGTTGCAGCTTTCGCTGCATCAAGCTCACGGCGAAGCCGATTGACCTCATCCTGTGCGGTAAACAGCTCATCCGCCAACGTCATCGCCGTCAGCACAGGCAGCATCGTTTCGCCTGCCCGCGTCAAAATCGCAAGCTCGCGCATCCGCCGATCCACGTATCGGGAAAGACGCTGCACCTTTTCCGGCTGCTGATCGGTCACCATCGTATAATCGCGCCCCATCAGATGAACGACGACCTTACTCTTGTTCACGGTGCGCCTCCGATCAGCCGCGTCCCTTCAATTTTTCAACCGTGTAGGTTTCGCCATGCGTGTCCACACGAACAGACTTCATCTTCTGCTCCTCATACGGCTTATCCATCGGATCACGCGGAACGCTGACAATCGCGTCCGCCGTCTCCATGCCCTCGGTCACCTTGCCGAACGCCGCATACTGACCATCCAGATACGGCGCGTCATCCACCATGATGAAGAACTGAGAACCGGCAGAGTTGGGCATCATGCTGCGCGCCATAGAAAGCACGCCGCGCGTATGCTTAAGCGGATTGTTAAAGCCGTTGCGGGCAAACTCGCCGCGGATGCTGTAACCCGGGCCACCAGTGCCGCGGCCAAGCGGATCGCCGCCCTGAATCATAAAGCCCGGGATCACGCGATGAAAGATCACGCCGTCATAAAAGCCGCTGTTCGCCAGTTCCACGAAGTTCGCGACGCTGTTGGGCGCAGTTTCGGGATAAAGCTCGCCCTTCATCGTCTGCCCGTTTTCCATTTCAATGATAAACGTCGGATTCATTTTGTTTTCCTCCTCATTCTTGATACGCCTCACGCGTATAATCGTCATCTATCAGAAAATGCCCGCCGAACAGGGTTTGAACATCCCGCGCAACGGCTTCGCTGGTCAAAGGATATCCGCATCTGGCCAGCGGCAGATACGCGTCGCACAGCGCCGGCCAAATCGCTTCCCGCGCCATGATCCAGCGGCCCAGCATCCGCTCCGGCAAATCTGCCTCGCTGGCATACGGCACAAAGCGCAGCCCCAGCTTTTCAAGCGCAAGCGGAATCCGCTTGTTTACGCGGACGAGAAGCCGCCTTCTGGTCACGGCCGCCTCAATCAACATCGGTTCGAGTGTTTCGTCCGCAAACGCCAACGCATACAAGGTATCGGAATCATCCAGCCGACGTAAAAAAGCCTCCATCTGCGTATGCGTTTCCAATCGAACATGCAGGCGCAGATGCGCGTCCTCGCAAGCGGGAATCAGACAGAACCGAAGCGCATCCTCGTCAAAATCCCGCGCAAGCATATCGCGCGCACCGCAGCTCTGCGCCGCAAGGACGATCTCTTCCGCCCGTTTGGCGTACTCCACACCATATCGTCCCGGCGCGAAAAAATTCTCCGGCAGCGTCAACAGCGGCGCAATGCGGTCATCTTCAAAAGCAACGCTCTGCGCATCTCGAATGGACATGCAGGCAAACACGCGCTTTGCGCGCATCTGATCAAGGATTTCGCGCAGATATGCTTCCCGCGTATAACCGCTTTGAATAAGCGTCGCGCGAGCAATATCATCCGCCGGCATATCCAGCGCATCCATCGCCGCATATGCCGCAGCCGCGTCGGCCTGAACCGGGGTCACATTTTGAGTGCGAAGAGAAGCCGTCAGCGCCTTTATGCCCATTTCCCCGTGAATCACGTCAAAATCCAGCAAGGTTTCCACCACGGCTGTCCGGCGAACCGCCTGTTTCACGCACCGCCGAAGCGTTTGTTTATCGCTGATCACCATATCCTGCGCCTCCCTTCTCTTTCCGACGTTCAATCTATCTTTTTCGCCTTTTCGGCAAAGACAACCCGCTTTCGCTCGATCATCTCGTCTACACGATCTATGTATTGCTCAATATTGGCTATATTCGGTGCGCGGAGGATTTTTTCCTCTTCACGCATGACACATTTTGAAATTCCGCCCGCGCCCAACGCCAGAATACTGGTGGTTTCCTCCATGTTATCAATGTTATATCGGCAAAAACGCCCCGGTTTCGCATAGCCCACATTTTCCAGGTTTTCCGCCATGTATTTCTGTCGATACAAATAGTATGCATGCATACCCATTTCATGCGCTGTCCGACGGCCAAGCGCCACCATGCGGGCGACATCCCGTTCGCGCTGCGCATACTTTTCTTCGTGCAGCCTGCTCGAGCGTTTGATTGCCAGCGTGTGAACCGTCAGGCTTTCCGGCTGAAGCCTGTGAATTTCCTCAAGCGTATGGGCAAACATGGCGTAATCCTCGCCCGGAAGCGCCGCGATCACATCCATGTTGATGTCGTCAAAACCGATGCTTCTGGCCAACTCATACGCTTCCACAGTCTGCTTTGCCGTATGCGCGCGACCGATGCGGACAAGCGTTTCGTCGTTCATCGTCTGCGGATTGATGCTGATCCGCGTTACGGGATGATCGTGAAGCATACGGAGCTTTTGCGCATCCAGCGTATCCGGCCGCCCGGCCTCAACGGTAAACTCTTCCAACAAGCCGAAGTGCTTTTCAACATGCGTAAGCAGTCTTTCAAGCTGCGGCGTTGTCAAGCTGCTGGGCGTTCCGCCGCCGATATAACCCACGCGGATATGCAGTCCCATCTCGCGCGCCATCTCGGCACAGGCTTCAATCTCATGCAGAAGCGCGTTTAAATACGGCTCGACCAGCCGCCCATCGCCGATTTCGCCGGATGAGAACGAACAATACGCGCACCGCGTCGTGCAGAACGGAATCCCGATATACAAATCGCACGCTTGCGCGCGTCGATCAATCAGCCCCTGCTGCGCATCGAGAATTTCATCAAGCAGGTCAATTTTCTCTTGGGACAAATCAAACAGCGTTTTCAACGCATGTCTGGCCTCGCCGCGCGTCTTTCCGTTTTCAAGCTGCTGATAATACAGTCTTGTCGGCCGGATGCCCGTCAGAGAGCCCCACGCGGGCTGCCGCCCGGATACGCGCTTGAAAAGCAGATAGCAGCTCCGTTTGATCAGCCGTTTCAGCTGGCGTTTTTCCTCCAGACCGCCGGAAACCGTTGGCGCACTGAGCGTATTCCGTTCCGTCTTGCCATCGCTATCCGTCAAAATGAAAGTTTCGCGCCATTGCCCGTCTGCCTCTTCGTGGATATGCGTAAGCCGAGCATCGGCCGACTGCGCCTCTTCCACTGCCGCGCCCTCGCCGTAAAACAAACGCACCACATCGCCGATATCGTTTCGGAACGCAGGCAGCGGCGTTTTGACAGCGATTTTCACGCGTTCGCCTCCTGCTCCCATGCAATTTTCGTCTTCATGCCGTGGCCGGGATAGCAGATGATATCGCCCGGCAGTTTCATCAGCCGTTTCAAGGAGAGCGCCATTTGCAGCGAGTTCCCGCCCGCCAAATCTACGCGGCCATAGCCCTGATAAAACAGCGTGTCGCCGCAAAACAGCACTTTTTCATGCTGATAGCAGACCGAACCCGGCGTATGGCCCGGCGTATGAAGCACGTCAAAGTGAATTCCCGCTTCTTCCACGCCGTCGCCTTCTTCAAGCAGAACGTCCGCCTCCGGCAAAGTCAGCTGCGCGCCGATCACGCCGGAAAGGTTCAGCGCAGGATCCGCAAACGCGGGTGCGTCCAGCTTATGCACATAAAGCTTAACGCCTTCTTTCAGCCACGGTCTGGCGTAAAGCATATGATCAAAGTGTGCATGCGTGAGCAGCACCGCCGTCACCTGTCTGCCGCAAACCGCGCCGTTGACCGCTGCGTATTCCGCGCCGGGATCAATCAGCACGCACTGATTCGATCCGTCTGCGCCTACCACATAGGTGTTTACATCCAGCGGCCCGCCCGTTACGGTTTTGATATCCAGCTCCATCAAAATGTCCTCCTCGAATCAATCAGCAGCGTTACCGGTCCATCGTTGATCAGAGAAACCTTCATGTCCGTTTGAAAAATTCCGGTTTCCACATGGATTCCCGCGTCACGCAGCCCTTGACAATAGGCGTCGTACATCGGCACAGCCAGTTCCGGCCTTGCCGCGCGAATGAAGCTCGGGCGGCGGCCATGGCGCACATCGCCGTGCAGCGTAAACTGAGAAACGGCCAGAATTTCGCCACCCGCGTCGAGAATGGAACGATTCATCTTGTCGTTTTCATCTTCAAAAACACGCAAATTGACGGTTTTATCCACGCAATAGCGCACGTCCTCGGCGGTATCGCCGTCCTCTACGCCGCAAAGCACCATAAAGCCCTTGCCGATGTGCCCGACTTCTCTGCCGTCCACCTTGACGCTCGATTCGAGCACCCTCTGTACCACCAGTCTCATGAAAAAATCCTTTCGTTCGCGCTTACACGCGGAAAATCTCTATGGTATCCTGTCTCTTGGCGATTTGTTTGATCACCCAATCCAGTTCCTGCTTGTTGGCCACCTGAAGCGTCAGCTCAATGGAACAGGTCTGGTTGCTGTTAACCTTGGCGTTCAGCGCGCAAACCGTCACCTTCTGCGCAGACAGATAGCTCATCAAATCAGCCAGCAGGTTGTGGCGATCCTGCGCAAGGATTTGAATCGAACCGTTGTAAGAAGAATTGACCGTGTCGCTCCATTCGGCTTCCACCCAGCGCGCAGGATCGTGCGATGCGTTGACGTTGACACACTCCTTGGAATGAATCGTCACGCCGCGCCCGCGCGTGATATAGCCGATGATTTCGTCGCCCGGCAGCGGTGTGCAGCATTTTGCAAAATGCACCTGACACCCCGGCAGACCGGCGATTTTGATGCCCATGTCCTCCTTCGAGGTGCTCTTACCGCCGTGAGAAGGCGTCGTCGGTTCAGCCACGCGCGGCAGAACCGGCACAAGCGGCTTATCATGCGCGCGCTGCTCCTCGCGCAGACGCGTAACCACCTGCTGCGCCGCGATGCCGCCGCATCCGACCGCCGCATAGAGATCATCCAGATCCGCAAACGAGAATTTCCGCAAAATCGGATCGACGTATTCCGTTTTCAGCAGAGACGGCAGACTGACCGCCTGACGCTTGGCCTCATAGTCGAGCATCTGCTTGCCGTTAGCAACGTTTTCATCCTTCAGTTCCTTCTTATAGAACTGCCGGATCTTCGCCTTGGCCTGCGCGGTTTTAACGATCTTGAGCCAGTCGCGGCTCGGGCCTTTGCTGTTCTGCTGGGTAATAATTTCCACAAAGTCGCCCGTATTGAGCGGCGTATCCAGCGTCACAATCCGACCGTTCACCTTCGCGCCGACGCATTTATTGCCAACCGCGCTGTGGATGCGATAGGCAAAGTCAATCGGCGTTGCGCCCTTCGGCAGATCAATGATTTCGCCCTTCGGCGTAAAGACAAAAATCTCGTCGCTGAACAAATCCACCTTGAGGGATTTGATAAATTCCTCGGAATCACGCGTATCGTTCTGCCAATCCAGAATCTGGCGCAGCCAATAGAGCTTATTATCCAGCGAATCGGCGACCTGCTTGCCTTCCTTATAGCGCCAGTGCGCCGCAATGCCGTATTCCGCAATGCGGTGCATCTCGTAGGTTCGAATCTGTACCTCGAAGGGCATACCGTTTTCGCCCACAACCGTCGTATGCAGCGATTGATACATATTCGGCTTCGGCATGGAGATGTAATCTTTGAAGCGGTTCGGCACCTGTTTCCAAAGCGTATGCACAACGCCCAGCACGGCGTAGCAATCCTGCACCGTGTCCACCAGAACGCGAATGGCGATCAAGTCAAAAATCTGCTCAAACGGTTTGTGCTGGAGCACCATTTTACGGTATATGCTGTAAAAATGCTTCGGCCGACCGTCGATTTCGTAATGAATATTCATTTCCTTGAGCTTGTCGCTCAGGGTTTCGATAACTGCGCGGATGTTTTCTTCACGCTCAGCGCGCTTCATGCCGACCTTGACAATCAGGTTTTGATAGCCTTCCGGGTCAAGGTAACGCAGGCACAAATCTTCAAGTTCCTGCTTGATTTTATACACGCCCAGACGATGGGCCAGCGGCGCATAGATGTCAAGCGTTTCCTGCGCAATGCGTTTCTGGCTTTCCGGCGGCTGAGATTTCAGCGTGCGCATGTTATGCGTTCTATCCGCCAGCTTGATGAGCACGACGCGAATATCCTTGCTCATCGCCAGAATCATTTTTCGGATAGATTCGGCCTGCTGTTCAACGCGAGAGGTAAAATCCAGCCGTTTCAACTTCGTCACGCCGTCAACAAGCAGCGCAACCTCCTGACCGAATTCCTTTTCGATCACCTCGAGCGTAACGTCTTCGCAGTCCTCCACCGTATCATGGAGCAGACCGGCGGCAATCGTCGGCGCATCCAGCATCAGTTTGGCCAGAATTCCCGCGACGGTCAACGGATGCACGAAGTAAGGCTCGCCCGATTTGCGCAGCTGACCGGCATGCGCCTTTTCGGCAAAGTGGTAGGCCTTCTCCACCAGCTCTACATTGGCCTCCGGGTGATATTTCACCAACGTTGCAATCAATTCGTCGAGATTTTTACATTCGTCCTGCGTCAAAACGGTTTCCCCCCTTCGTCCTTCATCTGTATCAGTTTGGCGCGAAGCCCGCTGTTTTCCAGTGACACCTTGCCGCTGGGCAAAAGCTTAAAACGAAGCGGCTGAAGCGTGTATTCGATGAGCCCAAGCTGCTGCATGATGCGCATGCCGCAGCGAATCATGCTTTCGTCCAACCCCGTCGCAGCAGAGAGCACGTTAAAGGTGCAATCCGTCTTTTCCCTCTGCCTCAGCGCCTTATACAATTGCCGCAGCGAAGCGTCATCCGGCAAAAGCCTGCCCGCAGCAGCCGCGCTCTGCGTTCGCATATTTGTCACTTCAATGATCCGCGCATGGGGAAACTGTCCCCTGACCAGCGCCCGTTCGCCATCGCTGAGCAAGCCGTCAAGGGCGACAATCAGCCTCGGCGAAACAGCAACGCCCGCCCAATCCGGGGCCATAACCAGCGTATTAAACCCGCGGATATCGCTTGTCCGTTCAATCGCATAATCCAGCTGCGCATGCATCACAGCCAGATGCACGTTAAGCAGCTTCATCGCCGCCAGCGTATGCACGCCAATTAGAATACCCTGATAGCCCTTTTCAAATTCCCCGGCCAATATGTCTTTTGCCTGTTCGAGCGTCATCCGTTCAATGCCCTGCGTTTCTCCATCCGGCAGGCATAGGGCGTTGAGCAGCGCGTCATCCAGTTTATCTTCTTGGCGCTGACATTCCGCAATAAACGCCTTCCCGGGCATGTAAGCCTGAAGCTGACGCAGTTCGCACTGAACATTGCGCTTATCTTGCCAGACATTGATGGAAAGCGTAATGATGGCCTCGATGACCTCCGGCAGATCCGCCGCGCGGTCGCCCATACGGAAACCGATCGCCGGCCGCATTTCACTGCCCTGTGCAAGCCTCAGCCGCAGGTGCGCACCATCCTTGCCGATGGTTCGAACATCGGTCGTGTGTACGCCGCGCACGCAGAAAACCGGGGCGGGGTTTCCGAAACCCGTCGGCTGCATAGCGGAAAACGCATCTACAAACGCTTCCGTCATTTCGGAAAGCTCCAGTTCCAGATCGTATTCCTCTGTCGGAATAAACGCTTCCGGCGCAGCCTGTTCCCGAATCGCTTCGCTGAGCCGCCGTCTGAATTCCGGCACATTTTTCGCTTCAATTGTCAGCCCGGCCGCCTGCGCATGCCCGCCGAAGCGAACAAACAAATCGCGGCAGGTGCTCATCGCATCATGAATATTCACGCCGGTGATCGAGCGCGCAGACCCGACGCAAACGTCGCCGTCTCTGGAGAGCAGCACCGTCGGCCATTTATATTTTTCAACCAATCTGGATGCAGCCAAGCCGATTACGCCGGGGTTCCACCCCTCGCCGCAAACGACAATGGCTCGTTCATTCATGAAATCAATCTGCTGCCGCGTCATCTCGTCGGCCTGATTGAAAATCTCAATTTCCAGCTCACGCCGATGGATGTTATCCTGATTCAGCTCCTCGGCAATCTCCCTTGCCGTATCCATCCGCCGTGTCGTCAGCAGCTGCACGCCGCGCGAAGCCAGTGCCAGCCGCCCGCCTGCGTTGATACGCGGCGCCATGCGGAAGGCAACATCCGAAGACGTAACCTTCTGCGGATCAACCCCGGCAGATTCCATCAACGCAATCAATCCCGGCCTCTGCGTAGCAGACATGGCCGCCAGACCGTAAGATACAATCACGCGGTTTTCATCCATCAGTGGCACAATATCCGCAATCGTCGCCAGCGCGGCAAGCTCCCAAAGCGATTCAATCGCTTCCGTTCCGCCCATCGCCTGCACCAGCTTAAATGCAACGCCTGCGCCGCAAAGCCGCCGAAACGGATAATTGCCCAGCAGCGGATTGAGCACTGCCTCGCACTCGGGCAGCTGCGGCCCAAGCTGGTGGTGATCCGTTACAATCACGCGCATGCCCAGTTCTTTCGCCCGCGCAACCTCCGCCGCGCAGGTAATGCCGCAGTCCACGGTAATCAGCAGTTTGGAATGAGTCGCGATCTGTTCAACCGCCGCAATATTCAACCCATATCCCTCGCCGTGCCTGTCCGGGATATAAAAGCCAACCTGTGCGCCCTGCTTGCGCAGGTAGGTCAGCAAAATAGCGGTGGCCGTCACGCCATCCACGTCATAATCGCCGAAAACCGTAATCTCTTCGTTTTTTTCAATGGCGTCTCGAATCACCGCAACCGCTTTATCCATATCCTGCATCAACATCGGATCATGCAGATCCTCGCGTTTCGGATGCAGATATCGGTCAATCTTTTCCGGCGTATCAATCTGCCGATCCAGCAGCAGTTCGAGCAGCCTGTCAGGCAATCCAAGCGAGGCAAGCTCCGGCGGAATCTGCCTTTTTTCCTGATTTTTCGGTATCAATCGAAGCATGCCGAAGCCTCCTTTCCCCTCGTGGCTTGGCGATAAACGCAAGGTCGCGTCCATCGCCAAACCAGAGGGCTTATCCTCTGATTTGGCGGGCTGAATCGCCCAATTGATTACGCTTTGGCCTTCGCGCGTTTGCTTGCATCGCGCTTATCCATCATCGCTGCCCACACGTAACCGTTGATCATGTTCGCGGAATACGTGCCCGCAACAATGCCGATAATCAACGGAAGTGCAAACTGCTTGATGGAATCCACACCCATGATATACAGGGTCACGATGGTCAGCAGCGTGGTGATCGTCGTGTTCAGCGTGCGGGAGAGGGACTCCTGCACGGAGAGGTTGACGATGTTCTCGCGGCTGAGCTGGCGCAGCGTGCTCTTGTGGGAGTTCTCGCGAATACGGTCAAAGATGATGATCGTGTTGTTGATGGAATAGCCCACGATGGTCAGCAGCGCAGCGATGAACGTCGTCTCCACACGGATAAAGCTGCGCAGCAGCACCACCGCGGAGAGCATGATCGCCACGTCATGCAGCAGACCGATAATCGCGGCCAGGCCGGAATAGAAGTCGAAACGAATCGCGATATAGATCAGCATCAGCACCGCCGCAAGGCT
>CAKTXH010000034.1 GCA_934630975.1 uncultured Clostridia bacterium
CCGGAAATCGCCGAGATGCAGACCCGCGCTGTCATCGAGGCGGCCATCGAGGTCAAGCAGGAGGATGGCTACGACATCCATCCTGAAATCATGATCCCGCTGGTCGGCGAGGTCAAGGAGCTGGCCTACGTGAAGAAGGTCGTGCTCGACACCGCCAAGAAGGTTATGGAAGAGAAGGGCGTCGAGCTTGAAGTGAAGGTCGGCACCATGATCGAGATTCCGCGCGCGGCTGTGACCGCCGACGAGATCGCCAAGGAGGCGCAGTTCTTCTCCTTCGGCACCAACGATCTGACCCAGATGACCTTCGGCTTCTCTCGTGACGACGCCGGCAAGTTCCTCGGCGCGTACTACGACAAGAAGATCTACGAGTCCGATCCGTTCGCTCGTCTCGACCAGAACGGCGTCGGCAAGCTCGTTCAGATGGCTGCGAAGCTCGGCAAGCAGACCCGCCCGGACATCAAGCTCGGCATCTGCGGCGAGCACGGCGGCGATCCGTCTTCCGTCATGTTCTGCCACAAGGTTGGCCTGAACTACGTTTCCTGCTCTCCGTTCCGTGTGCCGATCGCCCGTCTGGCGGCCGCTCACGCTGCGATTCTGGAAAAGCAGGGCCAGCTGTAAGCGCATAAATTCCCACAGAGATGCGGCAATTTCGCCGCATCTCTTTTCTATTTCCGCTTTTTATGTTATAATCAGATTTGTGCGATAACAAGACGAGGAAAAAAACAGCTTTTTTTGCGCACAGATGCATGATTCGCTGGCGCTGATTCGTCTTTTTAACGTATGGAAAAACGCGCAGTTTGGCCGCGCGGAATGGCCGTGCCCGAGCAGGGGCACAGGCGCACGCGGCCTTGTACGCTTGAGTTTTTTACAGGAGGCGATGTCATGAGATCCAACAGGCCGAATTATGCTTCCACGCCTGCCGGTTCTGCAAAGGCGCTTGATCAAAAGCCGAAGCCGAAACGCTCGAAACGCGAAATCAATCAGCTCATGCTGATGCTGTTTTTTATTGTTCTGCCGGTGCTGGGCCTGCTGGCTATCTTCTTCCAGCCGATGCGCTGGGTGTTTATGCTGGCGATTGTGGCCGCGGTGGCCGCGATGTGGGTCATTCGCGCGTTCCTTTTCCCGGGACGCATGATTTTGACGGCTGTTTACGGCCTGCTGATGGTGTTTACGCTGATTAACGCGCTGACCGCCAGCCACACGTCTTCCATCCGCCCGGCGCAGACGATGCTCGTGCCTACGGTTGCTCCGGCGGCGACGGATGTTCCGTTTGCATCGTATAGCACGATGGGCACGTCGGTGCCCGACGGATACTATGACAGCCTGACGACGAGCGACGGAAGCGTGGATGATCTGGCGGAAACCGGCTTTTCCGGCGGAAGCGACGACGGCAGCACAGATACCAACGTATACGCGGACGACAGCGCGGACGGAAACACGCCCTACGTGGCGGCGGTGAAATCTGACGCGGAAATTGCGCTGGAAAACTTCATGGAGAAGTGGCGCAAGGGCATCGTGGCCGACATGGTGGAATACACCGCGAAGAGCTGGCAGGATTCGCTGAGCGACCAGCCGAGCCAGCAGCTTTTCTGGAAATTTGCGCAGAAGCCGCTGCTGGATTGGCGGCAGATGGCCGCGCCGACCGGCACGGACGAGAGCAACGCGCGCACGATCACCATTCAGGCGGACGTGAACTACGGAGGCAAGACGCGCACCTACGAATACGACGCGCTTGTGCTCTGCGAGGACGGCAAGTGGGCGGTTGACCCGGATTCGCTTTCCACCGGTGTGCTGGTGGAAGCGGCCACGCCGACCCCTGACCCGAACGTTACGCCGACCCCCACACCGGAACCCACGCCGACCCCGACGCCCGGGCCGAAGACCAAGCTCTATTACAACAAGAGCGGCGGCAGGTATTATCACACGACCAACGATTGTTCGTCGGTCGCGAGCCAGTATCTCCCGCTGACGGGCAGCTTTACCTATAAGGATATCAACAAGAGCCCGTATAATAAGCTCGAGCCGTGCCCCAAGTGCGGCGCGCCCGCAAGGCCGAGCAATTAACCGTTAAAATGGGATAACAAAAACCGACGTTCTGATGAGCGTCGGTTTTTGCATAGGAGGCGCGCCTTGCGCGCCCGCAAAAGAAATTGCCGTTACAGCGACAGCAGAAACATCTCATACGAATCGTCGAAGCAATCGTAGGGCATCGGGTTGCCGCCGTTGGTGGATTTCGTCTGGTTGCAGGAGAATTCCTCGCCGTCGGAAATGATATCCGCCAGCGTCAGGCTGAAGCCATTCGCCTGCGCCAGATCGCACAGGGCGGTCAGCGGGTCGGCGGCATCCCGGGTCGCCAGAATCGCCTGACGGAACGCCGGATCGACGAGCGCGCGTTCGCGCATGGCGCGTAAAATATCGTTCATGCTTATACCTCCGGGCGCAGTGTGCCGCCTGCGACAAAGTGCTTTTCATTTGAGTCGGACGCAATCTGGAAGGAGAAGGCGTTCTCCTGACGGGCGAGCGTCAGCCGCAGCGGATCGTGGCCGCGGATTTCCTTTTCATAGCCAGCCACCAGATCGCCGATGTATGCGCCGCGCAGCGCGTCGAACCCGAGGGCATCGCAGAGCCACGCGATGTATTTCGTGTTGTTGACGTGGCCGTTCACATCGAAATCGGAGTACTGTGGCGCGCGGCTGAATATCTGCGGCGCTGCGCCCTTAAGCGCGGGCAGGCGCGTCGGCAGGGCGATCGGCGCGGGCAGGTCGCTGTTATCCGGGAAGCCGAGATCAACCTTCTGCGGGCTGACGATGCGGCGCTGCTTCGTATCCAGCATCACCCAGAGCGCGCCCGCGGCGGCCAAAGGCGTGCCATCCTCCAGCGTAAAGACGTGGTAACGCGGGCAGAAAAAGCGGTTCATTTCGCCCGGCCATGTCGTATGCACGACGGTTTCGCTCCGGCGCGGCGCGCGCAGCGTGCTGACGTGGATGCGCGCCAGCGCGAAGAACAGGCCGCGCGCCTTCATCTGGTCGTAACCCGCCCCGAGGGAGAGCGCGTGACGCTCGCCGCCCTCCTGCATGGCGACAAAGAGCGCATCCAGCCGCATGCGACGGTCAAAATCGCAGTCCGTCGCGCGGACGATAAAGGTTTCCGTATAGGTTTTATTCATACCATAAACCTCCGTTTTTATCCCCCAAAAAGTATAGCGCAATTCGCTTTTCTTGACAAGACCCGCCGGATGGATTAAAATGAATCAATTGGGAAACTCTGTTCAACTCGAAAAGTGTTTTCAAAACGCAGATGGAAGCAATCAATCTCAATCATTGAGCTTTATGGAGCTTTTTCTCGAAAGCGGAGGAAAATGTTTTGAATCAAATGATCAAGGCCGGGGCACTGGTGTGCGCGTTGGCGATGCTTGAATGGAACGCAGCGGCAGTCGCGGAGGAAAAACGCCTTGGCGACTATATTTATGTGCCCGCCATGTCAGACCCGGGCAGCATGGGCACGATCAGCCTGCGCGTGGAAGGCGTGCGCTGCGGGGAAAACGGCGAAACGGAGACGGTGGAGGCGCTTCCCGGCGCGGAATTCGGCGTATACGTCTATTCCAGCGAGGGGAAGCTCACGCCGTGGGCAAACCCGCTGCTGCCCAGCGAGCCGATGCGCATCCGCACGGGCGAAACCGAGACGCGTTTCAGCCTGCCGCAGGGTACGGAGTTTTATCTGAGGCAGGAGAGCGCGCCGGAGGGCTATACCTTCGACAGCGAGACGCTGATCCCGGTGACGAGCGGCGAAATCGTCGTCCGCAACGAGGCGCAGGGGCGGCTGAGCGTCACGGTTCGCGATCAACTCGGCCATGCGATTGAAGGCGTTCGCCTGACGGCAACGGACGAGGCGGGCAATTCTCAGACGCTTGTTACGGATGAAAACGGGCAGGCGGTTTTGCTCTGCGACCGTGCGGAAAGCTATACCGTGGCCGAAAGCGAGCTGCCGGAGGGTGTGCTCCCGGCGGAAAACGGCAGCGTGAGCGCGCAAGTCGCGCTTGCCTCTGTGACGGATGTTGCTTTTGTGCATCCTGCGCCAGGCACGGTGCAGGCGGCGGCGACAATCGTTTCCGTCAACGCGTTGGGCGAACGGGAAGAAAAGCCGCTTGCCGATGTGGTGATGCAGATTGCCGGACAGGCCGATGTGACGACGGACGGCGACGGCTTGGCACAGATTGCGCTGCCGGAGGGCACGTATGACATGACGCTGGCATACGCGGGAGACGAGGACGTCGTTCTGCCCTTTACGCAGGGGCAGGTGATTGTGCGCAGCGGCGAAACCACGCGGGTCGAGCTGACGGCGGCGAGCAGCACGGGGCGCATCGTGATGCAGGCCGAGAGCGGGCGCGCGGTTTCCGGCGGCGAGGTCAGCTATATTTCCGAAGAGACGGGCAAGGTTTACGGCCCTTATGCGATGGACGCGGACGGGCTGGCGGTTTCCGATCCGCTTCCGGCAGGCGTTTACCATGTGGAGACGCTGACGCCGCCGAAGAATACCCGGATCGGGGAACAAAACGCGGATGCGATTCGCGTGGAAGCGGGTCAGGCGGCGCAGACTGCGGTGCGCCTGCTCACGCTGGAAAAGCAGAGCTTTACGGTCGTGCGCGCGGATATTGACGAAGAAGGCGAACGACAGGAAACGACGCTCGGCGACGCGCTGACGGCCGATCTGCTGACGGCGGACGGCGGAAAGCTGGCCGTGGATGACGTGCAGATGCAGGACGGCGGCGTTTCGCTCGAAGCGCTCAGCGGAACGTATGTGCTGAGCCTGACGGACGGCGAGGCGGCCAGACTGGGCGTTCTGCCGCAATCCGAGCCGTTTACGCTGCCCAGCCGCGAGGAGACGATTGTTTTTGCATCGACGCAGACGCGGCTTGTGCTGCACAGCGTTGACGAGGACGGAAACGCGATTGCCGGGGCGACGTATGGCGTGACGGATTCGACCGGGCACAGCTATACCGTAACGACGGATGAAGATGGCCGCGCGGTAACGCCGCTGATGGCCGCAGGCGAGGCGGCGGTTACAACGCAGGGCGCGCCGGAGGGATATGACGGCGCGGAACAGACCGCGTGTGTTTTAACTGCGGGCGAGGCCGGAGAAATCAGCCTCGTGCATGAGCGCTACGGATTGGCGCAGTTTGCCGTCGCCGTGCGCGGGCTTGACGCGAACGGCAACGCCGTCGAAGAACCGCTTGCCGACGCGCAGGTGCGCCTTTACAGTGTGCGCAGCGGCGGGCAGGGCATGAACGACACGGGGCTTTTGCTGCAAACCGATGCGGACGGCGTGTGTTCCGTCCGCCTTGCGCCCGGCGAATACGCCGCGCAGGTGCAGGGGCTTGCGCAGGGCATGACCGCGCCGCAGGCGGTGCGCTTTACCATGCAGAACGCGCGGCAGACCGACGTGTCCCTGACGTGCATGGATGCGTTCGGCGGCGTGAGCGTGACGCTGACGGGCGGAACGCTGGCGCAGGAGCAGATGGCGCAGGTGCGTTTTGAGCTGCTTTCCGCCGACGGGCAGACGACCGATTTGACGCTGGCGGACGGCGCGTTCTATGCGGGCCATCTGACGGCGGGCACGTATGTGCTTCGGCAGACGCAGATGCCCGAAGGCTATACGCTGGCGAGCGAGCAGACGGTGACGGTTGCCGGCGGCGAGGCGCAGCGCGTGAGCGTTCCGCTGGAGGAATACGCGCTGCTCTCCGTTTCGAAAACGGGCTTGACGTTCAACGACAAGCTGCAAACCTACGTCGTGCCGCTGACGGGCGAATACGGCGTGTATACGATGGAAAACGGGAGTCTGTCGCCGTATCCCTCCGCGTCGGAGCAGATGACGGTGTGGGCGAACGCTGCGCCGAGCGAAAAACGGGCCGTCAGCGTCAAGCTTCCGGCGAAGGCGGAAGGAACGACGTATTATCTGCGCGAACTGAGCGGCGCGGCCGGGTTCGCGGCGGATGAAACGACGTATGAGGTGACGCTGGCTGCGGGCGAAACGCGCGTACTGGATTGCGCGGTTTCCAGCGACCGGGGCTTCTTCGAGCTGGATTTGACGGATGCGTCTACGGGCGCGCACGTTGCCGGGGGACAGTTTGAACTGCTGAACGGCGACGGCGAAGCAGTGCTCGAATTTGAAATGGGCGACGCGGCTTATCGCAACCCGATGGCCGTGCCCGTCGGCACGTATTCGCTGCGCCAGAAGGCGGCGGCGGACGGCTACGCGTTCTGTGAAAACGGCGAAGTGACGGTGGAAATCCCGCCGTATCTGACGCAGGGCGGAAGCGTGGCGGACGTGAGCATGAAGTGCCTGTCCCTGCCGGAGAACGGGGAGATTGACGGGCTGCTTTCCGATGTGTACGCCGCCAACGCGCAGGGATTGACCCTGCTGACGGTGGATACGGGCGCGGTGCGCAGCGGCGAAACGCTGATTCAGCCGCGTGTGCAGGTTGACGTATCCGAGCAGAGCGGCGCGCGGGTGAAGATTGAGAGCCTCGTGCTCACCGCGCCGACGGATGAAAACGGCAGCCTGTACCGGGCGCGCGTGGAATACAGCCTGGCGGGCGGCGGCTGGCGGCCTTCCGAAGCCAGGATGACGGATGCGCTCACCGGGCCGACGGCGATCAGCTTTGCGGACGTGGCCAACGATATCGACGCGGTGCGCATCACCTATCTGAACGCGCAGACCGGGGAGGAGCTGGCCGGGAGCGGCTTTACGCCGGGACAGATCACGCTCAACGTTAAAACGGGCGTGGACGGCGCGGCGACGCTGAACGCGCAGACGACTTTCGCCGGAACGCTGCTTGTGCAGACGCAGGCAGACGGCGCGAAGCGGGCGATTGCGCGCACTGCGCAGCGCACGGACAGCTTTGACGTGGCGGGAAGCGGCATGTTTACGGCCGCATCCGCAGGCGTGGACGGCGTCATCAGCGGCGTTGCGTTCCTGGACAGCGACGCGGACGGCGTGATGGATGCGGACGAAACCGCGCGCTATGCGGGGCTGAACGTGACGCTGCTCACGCAGGCGGGCGAGGTGGTCAGCACATGCCGCACCGATTCGGACGGACGCTATGCGTTTTCGCCTGTTTCCGGCGGCAGCTATACCGTGCAGTTTGACGCGGGCAGCGGCGTGATCTTCTCAAGCGGCGCGCTGTATTCCGATCACGTGCACAGCGCCGTGCGCGATGCGCATTACGGCCTGAGCGAAACCATCGTCATCGACGGCGATCACAGCGACTATATCGTCAACGCGGGCTGCATCTACGCGGGCGAGGTTTACGGCAACGTGCTCGAGCGGCTTGCGGATGGGCAGACGGTCGGCTTCGGCGGCCTGAGCCTTGAAATGGAAAAGAGCGGCGAAGAAGAGCCGGCCGTCGTGATGACGGACGACGACGGCGCGTTTGATTTCACGGGGATTCTCCCGGGAAAATACGACGTTGTGCTGACGCTGCCGCAGGGTTATCTCTCCGAAGATGCGGAGGACGGCGAAATCCGCCGCACGATGGAGCTGACGCAGGGCGACGTGGTGGATTTCGGCACGGTGACCATGTGCCAGAGTGCGTCCATTTCCGGCGCGGTGCGCATCGACGACGACGGCGACGGCGTGATTGCGGACGGCGCGCAGGCGGTTTCCGGCCTCCGCGTCGTGCTGCTGCGCGTGAAGGACGGCCATACCGAAAGCATCGCGGAGACCCGGACGGATGACAATGGCCGCTATCGCTTTGGCGACCTCTACGCGGGCGAGTACAGCGTGCTCTTTGAACTGAGCGGCGAATGGACGTTTACCCAGTACGGCGAGGATTCCGCAGTATACGGCGCGCTCAGCCGGAGCGGAAGCACGAAGGCGATTGCGCTGCAAACCGGCGAGGAAGCGACGGAGATCAACGCGGGCGTGACCATTCCGGCGCAGCTGACCGTCAACGTGTTCAAGGATACGCAGGTGGACGGCGTAAAGGGCGCGTATGAGGATGCTTTCGAAGGCATCAGCATCTCGCTGATTCGCCTTGAAAACGGCGAGGACGCCGAATCCGTGACCTATAAGACGGATGCGGAAGGCAACGTCACCTTCGCGGGCGTAAGCCCGGGCGAATACGTGATCGCCTATCAGCTGCCGGGCCAGTGGCGCGCGACGAAGCAGGCGGGCGCGGCTTCGGCCTCCGCGCCGGTGAGCGGCGTTCCCCAGACGACGCTTTCCAGCGGGAGAAGCGAGCCGTTCACCCTGACGATGGGACAGACCGGCGTGAAGATGTACATCGGCGCGATGCTCTCCGGCTCGATTTCCGGCGTGGTCTATTATGACGACGATGCGGATGCGAAACTCGGCGCGAACGAGCTGTATTGCAGGGACGCGGCGGTGGAGCTGCTGAACGCGTCGGGCAACGTGGTGGCTGAGACGAGCACCGCCGAGGACGGAAGCTATGCCTTTGAAGGCGTTGCGCCGGGGCGCTATCGCGTGCGGTTTACGGCGAAGGAGGCGGAAAGCGGCTTCTCCGCGACGGAACGCAGCATGGCCAACGGCGGCGTGCAGCAGAGCGACGAGCCGGTTTCCACGACGCGCGTGCTGACGCTTTCCGGCGGCGATACGCTGAGCGAAGTGAACGCGGGCGTCGTGCGCCAGGGAACGCTGGCCGGTTCCATCTGGATCGACCGAAACGGCGACGGCGCGCGGCAGGAAGATGAAAACAACATTTCCGGCGTGGAGGTGCACCTGATGAACGGCGCGGGCCGCGTCATCATGGCCAGCACGACGACGGATGAAAACGGGCATTTTGCCTTTGAACGCATTGCGCCCGGCAGCTACAAGCTCCGCGTGGATGCGCCGGAGGGCTATGTGTTCTCCGGCGCGGCGCAGGACAGCGCGCTTCCGCTGGAAAGCACGAAGGACGGGCGCGGGTATTCCGCCTCGTTCACGATGCTCGGCGGCGCGCAGGTCGAGGGCGTTTCGTTCGGCCTGCTTACGCAGGGCGAAATTACCGGCCGCGTTTGGCTGGACGGCGATTACGACGGCCTGATGGGCGGGGATGCGGAAGGGCTGCGCGGCGCGGCGGTCGCGCTGCTCGGCGGCGACGGCGAAGAGCTTGCGCAGACGCAATCGACCCGAAGCGGCGAATTTACGTTTGATCAGCTGATGCCCGGCGCATACAGCGTGCGCGTCACCCTGCCGGACGGCTATGTCTATACCGCGGGCGGCGCGGATTCGCTCGCCGAGCGGACGGACGACGCGACGGTTACGCTTGATTTGGGCGAACTGCACATGGGCGAAACGCTTTCGGGCGTGAACGTCGGCGCGCTGAAACCGGCTTCTCTCGGCGGCGTGGTCTGGCTGGATGCGGATAACGACGGCCGCAGGCAGAACGGCGACGCCGGGATGCAGGGCGTGACGGTTCAGTTGACCATGACGGACGGCGCGGACGCGGGCACGACCCTGACCACGACGACCGACGCTTCGGGCAGCTATCGCTTCGACGGCGTGATGCCCGGCAAGGCGGAACTCTCGTTCGCGCTTGCGGACGGCTATGCCTTTGCGAAGAACGCGGCCGGGACGCGGCGCGTCAGCGTCGTGCCGATGGCGGACAGCGTAAGCGGGCAGACGGACGGCCTCGACGTGCTCAGCGGCGAAAACAATCTGGATTTGGACGTCGGCGTGGTCGCGGTCGGCACGATTGCCGGCACGGTCTGGCAGGACAGCCAATACGACGGCGTTTACGGTAAAAAGGAAGCGGGCGTATCCGGCGCGCAGATCGAGCTGCTCAACGCGGCCAGCGGAGATACGCTGATGCGCGCACAGACGGACGAAGACGGCCGATACGCGCTGAATTTCGTCCGCATGGGCGAATATGCGCTTCGCGTGACGCTGCCGGACGGCATGATGTTTACCTGCGACGGCGAGAGCGCCATTGCGGCGACGAACGCAAGCCGCGCGCAGAGCGAGACGTTCGCTATGACGATGGGCGAAAGCCGCGAAAACGTGAACATCGGCGCGATTGCCGCGGCGAGCATCGCCGGGCGCGTGACCGCGCCGAACGCGGTAATCACCCTGACGCAGGGCGGCACGGTGGTCGCGGCGACGCAGACCGACGCAGACGGTAGCTTTGAACTGACGGCGCTCAGACCGGGTCAGTACCGGGTGCGCATGGCGCTGCCGGAGGACATGCTCTTTGAGCAGGGCGCGGCGCTGGAACTGACGCACGCCGACGCGCAGGAAGGGCAAACGGGCGAAATCAACCTCGCAATGGGCGAACATGTGACGCTGGACGAGATCACGGCGGTGCAGACCGCGACGGTCGGCGGCCGGGCGTGGCAGGATCAGAACGCCGACGGCGTGATGGATGCGCAGGAACCGGCGCTCCCCGGCGTGGTGGCGGCGCTGCTGGATGAAACCGGCGCGATTGTGGCCAAGCAGACCGTGGGCGAAGATGGCCGATACAGCTTCAACCTGATTCGCAGCGGGCGCTACTCGCTGTGCTTCACCCTGCCCGACGGCGAATTGTTTGCCGACCAGAGCGGGCAGGAGGGCGGCTCGTGCGTCGCGCCCGCAGAGGGCGGCACGGTGGCGACCGCGCTGATGACGCTGGAAGGCGGCCAGAAAATCAACAGCCTCAACGTCGGCGCGATTGAAGCGGGCGAAATCGGCGATACGGTTTGGCTGGACAGCAACGCAAACGGCTTGCAGGATTACGGCGAGCCGGGGCTTAAAGGCGTGGAGCTGACGCTTCTGCGCGTAAGCGAAACGGGGCAGACGGATATCGCGGCGCAGACCGTCAGCGACGAATACGGCTACTACCATTTCAGAAGCCTGCGCCCGGGCAGCTATATGCTGCGCGTGGAGCTGAAAGAGGGCGACGAGCTGACCTTCCGTTTCGGCGCGCCGCTGGGTGAAATCGACAGCGATATCGACCCGGAGACGGGGATGAGCGACGTGTTCCGCCTGCAATCCGGCGAAACGCGGCTGAACATCGACGTCGGCCTGACCGAACGCACGAAGGACTAAAGGAAGAAGGATTCAAACGATGATACAGGAACCGCTGACCATCAGCCGCGCCGAAAAAAAGGACGGCAACGAAATTTTTGCGCTCTATCATTCCCTGATTGACGATCCTTACGGAACGTGGAACGAGGAATACCCGTCGCTGGAATGTGTGCAGAACGATCTGGGAGAGAACATCGTCTACGTCATGCGCGACGCGGCGGGGCGGATTGTCTCCTCCATTGTCGACGAGCAGGATATCCACGAGTTTGACAACCTCGCGCCGTGGTATGCCGACGTGACGCGCTGGGCGCAGCTCGGGCGGCTCGGCGTGGCGCACGACGCGCAGGGGCACGGCATCGCCCGCAAAATGCTGGCGCATGCGATGGAGCAGGCGAAGGCGCGCGGCTGCGAGGCCGTCCGTTTCCTGGTGGCGACCTGCAACGTGCCCGCGCAGCGCTCCTACGCCAAGCTGAACTACGAGGTCTGCGGCGAGTGCGACGAGTGGGAAGGCCACTGGCTCTGCTACGAAAAGCGCCTGACCGATTGACGCGAAAAAGAAAGAGGAGAACAGCAATCCATGCACATGCGCACCAAAAAATGGGCCAAGCCCGAGCTGGCCGTCTGCCCGTATTTCACCGACGAGGCCGAAACCAAGCGCGGCCATTGGCGGGAACAGTTTGAGCAGGATCAGCCGCTGTATCTGGAACTGGGCTGCGGCAAGGGCGTTTCCACCGCCGCGATGGTGAAGGATAACCCGGGGATCAACTACGTTGTGATGGATATTACCTGCAACGTGCTGGGCGATACGCGCCGCAACATCGAAAAGGCGTTTGACGGCGAGCCGGTGAAAAACGTGATGATCGCGCGCTATGACATCAGCTACATCGAGAAGGTGTTCGCGCCGGAAGACCGTGTGGAACGCATCTATATCAATTTCTGCAACCCGTGGACGAAACGGCCGAAATACGCCAAGCGCCGCCTGACGCATCCGCGCCAGTTGATGCAGTACCGCGATTTTCTGGTGGACGGCGGCGAAATCTGGTTCAAGACGGACGACACCGCGCTGTTTACCGAATCCATGCCGTATTTTGACGCGTGCGGGTTTGAGCTGCGCTATCTGACCAGCGACCTGCACGCGGCGGGCGTAACGCCCAACTACATCAGCGAGCACGAGATGAAATTCACCGCGCTGGGCGTGCCGATCAAATTCGCGCGGTTCGCCAAGAAGCCGGGCAAGGTGGAACTGGATCCCGTGCGCTGGGTGATGCCGGGCGCGTTTGCCAGACTGCGCGGGGACGCGGAGACGGACGAAGAATAAACCGAGGATAAACGGAGGGGTGCGCCATGTTTGCCGTGATTGTCAACCCGGTATCCGGCGGCGGAGAGGCCGCGCGGCTGGCCATTCACGTTTCCGAACGGATTGCCGAACTGGGGCAGGAAAGCCGCCTGTTTGAAACCGGCGGAGACGGCGATGCGGCGGCGCAGACCCGCGCCGCGCTGGAGGCGGGCTGCGAGGCTGTCGTCTGCATCGGCGGGGACGGCACGATCTGCGAGGCAGCGGGAGAGCTTTGCCACACGGGCGTGACGTTTTACGTTGTGCCGGGCGGAACGGGCAACGACTTTGCGCGCGCGTTCCGTCTGCCCAAAGACCCGATGGCGGCGTTTGAGGCGCAGTTGACGGGCGAGCCGGTTGAGATCGACTGCGGGCGGATGAACGGGAAGAGCTTCCTCAATGTCTCCGGCTCGGGGTTCGACGTGGCCGTGCTGCAAAAGACGGAAGAGCTGAAAGCCGTCTATCCGGGCGAAAAAGCCTATCGCAAGGCGGTGCTTTCCGTATTGGGGCGTTACAAAGCGTTCGAGGCGGAGGTGAGCATCGACGGCAGGGCGGAGACGCACGAAGCCTGCACCATCGTGGAAATCGCCAACGGGCAATGCATCGGCGGAGGCATGCGCGTCGCGCCGGATGCGAAGCTGGACGACGGTTATTTCGACGTGGTGGTGGTCAAAAAGGTGCCGCGGATGCTG
This sequence comes from uncultured Clostridia bacterium, assembly GCA_934630975.1. GTDB lineage: Bacteria > Bacillota > Clostridia > Christensenellales > Aristaeellaceae > Ventricola. The sequence goes on from CAKTXH010000034.1 coordinate 13,024, forward strand.
ATTCCGCTGCTGCTGCCAATGTTCATGCTTGGCTGGCACACCAAAATCGGGCTGGCGCGCGTGGTTCGGGCGAAAGCCGTCACGATGCGCGCGAAAGGCATGATCGTCAATCTGGACGGCAAGCTGCTTCGTATGGACGAGGCGAAATACGAGATTCTGCCCGGCGCAATCCGAATGAAAAAACCAAAATCGTAAATTTTTGCCAAAAAGCGGGATTAAAACGGCAGTTTCCTTCGTCTAATAAGCAGAAGGAAACACAAAAGGAGCGTGAGCATGATGAAAAAACTCTTGTGCGCACTGGTTGCCCTCGCGCTGCTGCTCAGCGCGGCATGCGGTCTTGGCGAAAGCCTGTTCGTGGACAATCGGGAGACGGACAAAATCTACCCCGAGCGGCTGAATCTGCGCGCGCAGCCCGCGAAAAACGGCGCGATTCTGGGCCTTTACTACACAGGCACGGAGGTCAACGTGCTCGCGGTGGAGAACGACGAATACGACAAGGTTGAGGTCGGCGGCATGACCGGCTACATGGCCTCGAGCTACCTGATTCCGCAGGAGGAGATCGCCGCGCGCTACGGCGAGGATTCCGGCTTCGGCGACGGCCGCGCGGCGGAGATCGACCTGACCGGCATGTGGATGACGAGCGTACCCCTGCGCGAAACGACGGACGACGCGAGCGCGGCGCTGGCGACGCTTGACGAAAACAGCAGGGTCGGCCTGCTCGGTATTCTGGATACGTGGGCGTACATTTGGGCGGAGACGGACGACGGGCGCAAGTTCGGCTATGTGCCGCTGGATGTGCTGACGGACGTGGGCGAGCTGAAAGTCAGCATCATTTCCAGCGGAAAGACCGATAAAAAGACGATCCTTTACGATTCGCCGACGGCCAAGGCGAAGGAGATCATGCGCCTGAGCAACGGCACGGCCTGCTTTACGCTCTTTGGACGCAAGGAGGGCGAGTGGCGGCGTGTCCGCGTGGGCGGCGTTTCCGGCTGGATCAAGTACACGCAGACGAGCAACCTGTACGCGCTGGGCAACCAGATGCGCAGCGTGGTGCCGTATTATCCGCTGCTGATGCAGACCAAGAACGACACGCTGCTCTATCAGGAGAAGGACGACGCGTCCAGCCGCTATATGACGCTGGGGCAGGGCATGTACGTCGAGTTGCTGGCGGAAAGCGACACTTACGCGTATGTGCGCACGAGCGAAGGCGGCGCGGGCGCGTATGACTGCGGCGACTTCGGCTTCCTGCCGATTGCCAACCTGTCTTTGGCGCAGACGAGCCAGAGCATCGGCGTGGCGCAGGCGGACGACGAGGATCTGCCGGTCGTCGTGCTGGGCGACCCGGACGACGAAAACAGCGAGATCGGCGCGCTGTGCAGCGGCGCGCAGGCGCGGATAACCTCTTATACGCAGACGGATTACGTTCAGATTTCGCTCGGTACGCTGGTCGGCTATGTGAAGAAGAGCCAGATCCGCGTGCTGACCACGCCGGACGAGCCGCTTTCGGATCGCATCCCGCAGCGCGCGACGGCCAAGACGGACGCGGATATCCGCTTTAAGCCGGAGGTCAAGGCCGCCGTGGTGGAAACGGTTTCCAGCGGCGCGCGTGTGTATATGCTCGGCAAATTCGGCGACTGGGCGTATGTGCTGGCGGGCGATTCGCCTTCGCTGGATGTGACGGCGACGACGGGCGACCGCGCGGGCTTTGTGCCGCTGGCGGCGCTGAACGCCCCGGCGAGCACCACGCACCTGACGGCCTCCGTGATCAAGGACAAGGTGAACGTGCGCAGCGAGGCGGACAGCCAGAACGGCGCGATCATCGGCAAGGCGCGCACCGGCGCCAGGCTGCTGGTGACGGATTACGGCAATAAGTGGACGGGCGTGGTTCTGCCGGACGGCAAGCGCGGTTACATGATGACGGAATATCTGCAATTTGATTAAAAAACAGACAGACGGGCGCGGCGCAAAAAACCGCGCCCGTTCGTTGTTTTTCGCGCCAAACGGTTTGAACAGAATAACAGATTGAATGGATGAAAATGCAAAAATCAGTATCTTGGGCGAATTTGAAGCCCGTTTTTCGTCAGTTTATGGAAGTTTGCATTTTGCGGCGCAAGACGGCGGAAAAGAATACGGAGGCTTGCACAAAAAGGCGGGCGGCGAATTCGTCGGAATACCGAAAGGCGGCCGGAGGGCGCTGACGGGCAGGGTTGCAAGGCGGCGGGGACTGGGGTATAATACCATCTCGCGGCAGGAGAGCCGCAGAGAAGGAGATGTGCTCATGAAACAGTTCAGCTATGTTTTGACCAATCAGGACGCGCTGCATACTCGGCCCATGAGCAGCCTGATGCGGGAGGCTGCCCGCTTCAGCAGCAAGGTGCGGCTGAAAAACGGCGCGAAAACGGCGCTGCTCGCGCAGATGCGCGACGTGATGGGCCTTGATATGCAGTGCGGCAACAAAGTGACCGTCACCGTGGAAGGCAAGGACGAAGAAGCCGCCGTCGCGGCGATTCAGAATTATTTTGTGGATCACCTGTAAAGCGGCAATAAGCCGAAAAGATTGAACTGCATAAAAAACGCGGACGCGCGATGCGCGCCCCTACAACGCTTTTTGCCGATTGTAGGAGCGGACATGGCGTGTCCGCGATTTGTTTATGGGCGTTTTATCGCTTCGGCTTCGGCAGCCCGAACGTCATGAATTCGCACTCGAGACGGCCGTTGTAGAAGCGGCGCTTCTTATCGGCGCGGCGGCCAAAGCAGCGCTCAAACCCGGGGTGCGACGTGATGGCGGAGAGCGACCAGCCGGGGTTGGCGCGGAGCATCTGCCCCATATCGCGATAGAGCGTTTCGCACGCCTTGCGGTCGCTCAGGCGCTCGCCGTAAGGCGGATTGCAGAGGAACGCGCCTTGCGGCTCGCTGCGCCTGCAAGCGCGCATATCGGCGACCTCAAAGCGGACGCGCCCAGCCAGTCCGGCCTGCTTCAAATGGCGGTTGGCTAGCTCGACGGCCTCCGGGTCGATATCCGCGCCGGAAATGCCTTCGACAAGCGCAGGATCGAATTCCGCGCGCGCCTGTTCGCGGATCTCGCCGAACGCTTCGGCCGGCATATTGCGCCACGATTCGATGGCGAATTCGCGGGTCAGACCCGGCGCGCGGTGCGCCATGCGCATGGCGGCCTCGATCATCAGTGTACCCGTGCCGCACATGGGGTCATGCAGGGGCATGCCGGGCCGCCACGGGCTGAGCGTGACCAGCGCGGCGGCGAGGGTTTCGCGCAGCGGCGCTTCGCCGTTCCACGTGCGGTAGCCGCGGCGGTTGAGCGCCGTTCCGCTCGCGTCGAGGGTGAGCTGGGCGATATCGCCGTGCAGCGCGACGTCGATGGAGACGGTTTCCGCATCCTCCACAAACCAATCCGTGCGGTAGCGGCCGCGCAGGCGCTCGACAATCGCTTTCTTCGTGATGGATTGGCAGTCCCGCACACTCATGAGCTGACTGCGGGCGCATTTGCCATTCACCGGGAAGCGGGTGTGCTCGCCGATGAAATCCTCCCATGGGAGCGCGCGGACACCCTCGAAAAGTTCCTCAAAGCTGCGCGCCTCAAAGCGGCCCATGACCAGCAAAATACGGTCGGCACAGCGGGCGTGCAGATTGGCGCGGAAAGCATCCTCAAACGAGCCGAAAAAACGCGCGCCGCCGTTTTCGGCCTTTGCCTCAATGCCAAGGCGCGCCAGCTCGCGGGCAACAACGCCCTCCAGACCGAACGCGGCGGTGGCAATCCATTCAAAACGATCCATCTTGTTCCTCCGAAAACAATCGACAGGGTATCTCTGAACCGATATAGTATAGCAGGATGCGGGAGAGGCCGTCAATGAAAACATCAGACGTTCCGAGAAAAACAGACGAAAACCGGCATGAAATCGACCGGCAAAAACGAAAAAATGCACAAAGTCAGTTTCAAGGGCTGTTCAAAACGCGGAATTGTTGCTATACTAACAAAGGAAGATATCCGAAAGTGCCGCGCATGAAGCGCGGCGGCATGATAGAAGGAGTGATTCTCAATGGGTCTTGTTACCTCTACCGAGATGTTTAAGAAGGCGTATGAAGGCCATTATGCCATCGGCGCGTTCAACGTCAACAACATGGAAATCATTCAGGGCATCACCGAAGCGGCCACGATGGAAAAGGCGCCGGTGATTCTTCAGGTCTCCAAGGGCGCGCGCGCGTATGCCAAGCACGTGTACCTCGTCAAGCTGGTCGAGGCCGCGCTGCTGGATGCGCAGGAGAGCGGCGTGGATCTGCCGATCGTGCTGCACCTGGATCACGGCCCGGATTTCGAAACCTGCAAGGCCTGCATCGACGGCGGATTTACCTCCGTCATGATCGACGGCTCTCACCTGCCGTTTGAAGAGAACATCAAGCTGACCCGTCAGGTTGTCGAGTACGCGCACGATCACGGCGTTGTGGTCGAGGGCGAGCTGGGCCGTCTGGCCGGCGTTGAGGACGACGTGAAGGTCGGCGACGACGACGCGCTTTACACCGATCCCAACGAGGTTGAGGAGTTTGTGAAGGCGACGGGCGTTGACTCGCTGGCCATCGCCATCGGCACGAGCCACGGCGCGTTCAAGTTCAAGGGCGAGCCGCACCTGCGCTTTGACATTCTGGAGAAGGTCTCCGAGAAGCTGCCGGGCTTCCCGATCGTGCTCCACGGTGCTTCCTCCGTCATGCCGGAGTATGTGCAGATGATCAACCAGTACGGCGGCAACATTCCGGGCGCTCAGGGCGTGCCGGAGGAGATGCTGCGCCAGGCTGCGTCTATGGCGGTCTGCAAGATCAACGTGGACTCCGATCTGCGTCTGGCGATGACTGGCGTGATCCGCAAGCAGTTCGCGGAGCACCCGGATCAGTTCGACCCGCGCCAGTACCTCAAGCCTGCGCGCATCGCGCTTCGCGACATGGTTCGCCATAAGATCGTGAACGTCATGGGCTGCAACGGCAAGGCGTAAAAATTGAGCTTCAAAGGGCTGTCCGCTTCGGCGGGCGGCTCTTTTTTGCGCGGAACAGACGATGAAAAGCGCCGCAAATCTTTACGGAAACTGAACGCCCGGGTCAATGCATTTGACTTGACATGAAACATACTTTTCCGATATACTTATATAAATAGATTGAAGGTATCGGCCACACGGCCGGTCGGAATTTGGAATCGGAAAGGACAGCGATGAAATGAACCCCAAGCTCAAGGAGAAGCTGCTGGAATCCCTGACGGCGGTGCTGCCGATCACGCTGATTGTGCTGGCGCTGAGCGTCGCGCTTGTGCCGATGGACGTGGGCACGGCGGTGATGTTTACGGTCGGCGCGGTGCTGCTGGTGTTCGGCATGGGGCTGTTTCAGCTCGGCGCGGAAATGGCGATGTCGCCGCTGGGCGAAGGCATCGGCGTGCAGATGGAGCGGGTGAAGAAAATCCCGCTGATTGTCGCCATCGCGTTTGTGATGGGCGTGATCATCACCATCGCGGAGCCGGATTTGCAGGTGCTTGCCCAGCAGGTGCCATCCATCCCCAATAAGGTGCTGATTTACTCCGTTGCGGTGGGCGTGGGCGCGTTTCTCGCGCTGGCGGTTGTGCGCATTTTGAAGCGCATCAGCCTGTCCAAACTGCTGCTGGCGCTGTACGGGCTGCTGGCAGTCGCTTCGGTTTTTGTGCCGAAGAGCTTTCTGGCCGTCGCGTATGACTCCGGCGGCGTGACGACCGGGCCGATCACCGTGCCGTTCATCATGGCGCTGGGCGTGGGCATGGCGTCGGTGCGCGGCGATAAGAACGCGGCGAGCGACAGCTTTGGTCTGGTGGCGCTCTCGAGCATCGGGCCGATTCTCGCGGTGCTGATTCTCGGCTGCTTCTTTAACCCGCAGGATGCGGCGTATACGCCGACGGTTGTGCCCGAAGTGGCGACGACGAAGGACGTGGCGCTGGCGTTTGCGGGCGGCCTGCCGCATTACATGGCGGAGGTTGCGATGTCCATCCTGCCGATTGCAGCGGTGTTCGTGATCTTTCAACTGATGACGCGCCGCTATCAGAAGCGGCAGAGGCGGCGCGTGATGGTCGGTTTCGCGTATACCTACGTCGGGCTGGTGCTGTTTCTGTGCGGCGTAAACGTGGGTTTCGGCCCGGTCGGCACGGTGCTGGGGCGCTCGCTGGCGCAGCCGGGGTATAAGTGGCTGCTCGTGCCCATCGGCATGCTCATCGGTTTCTTCATCGTCAAGGCTGAACCGGCGATTCAGGTGCTGAACCGGCAGATTCAAAGCGTGACCAGCGGCGCGATTTCAGCGCGGGCGATGAACCGCTGCCTGTCCATCGGCGTATCGGTCAGCGTTGGGTTGGCGATGCTGCGCGTGGTGACGGGCATCCCGATTGCGTATATTCTGCTGCCCGGCTATGCGCTGGCGCTGGGGCTTTCCTTCGTTGTGCCGCCGATTTTCGTCGGCATTGCGTTCGACTCCGGCGGCGTGGCCAGCGGCCCGATGACGACGACGTTCCTGTTGCCGCTGAGCATCGGCGCGTGCGAAACGCTGGGCGGCAACGTGATGACGGACGCCTTCGGCGTGGTGGCCTTAGTCGCGCTGACCCCGCTGATTGCCGTGCAGATGATGGGCGTCGCGTACAAAATCAAGACGAGCCGCGCCGAGAAGCGGGCTGTGCCTGCGTTTGACGGGCGGGACGAAATTGTCGAGCTGGAGGAGGAATGGGCATGAGCACGGAAAAAATGCGCGCATCGTTTCGGCTGCTGATGCTGATTACCACGCCGAAGCTCGCGGAAAAAGCGCTTTTGCTGTTTGAAAAGGGCAAGCTGCCGATGCAGATTCAAGCCTATGCGCACGGCACGGCTTCGCGCGAGATGATGGATATGCTGGGGCTGGACAGCGGCGAAAAGAGCCTGCTGCTGACGATGATGCCCAAAGCGGATGCGGATGATCTGCTGGTTCGCCTGCGCCGGGAGCTGCGGCTGGGCCTGTCGGGCAGCGGCATTGCGTTCACTGTGCCGATGTCCGGCGCGAATAAGCGCGTTTTGCAGATGGTGCAGCAGCTTTGCGAGGAGAAGCCGAAGGCGGAAGTGAGGAGGACGGTCATGCAGGAAAACGAATACCAGATCATCGTGGCGCTGGTCAATCAGGGATACAGCGAAGAAGTCATGGCCGCGGCGCGGCCTGCGGGCGCGGCGGGCGGCACGGTGCTGCACAGCCGCCGCGTCGGCGCGGAGGAGACGCTGAGCCAGTGGGGCTTCAGCTTGCAGGAAGAGAAGGAAGCCGTGCTGATTTTGACCAGGGCGGAGAACAAGCTGGCGATCATGCAGGCGATTTGCGATAGCTGCGGCCTGCAAAGCGAAGCGCAGGGCATTGTGCTCTCCCTGCCGGTGGATCACGTGGTCGGGCTGGAATAAGGCCGATTGGAGAAGAACGGGCGGATGCGTCGAAAGGCGCGTCCGTCTTTTTTGATGGGCACAAAGAAACCGTGCGTGCCGCTTGAAACGATCGGCGATTAAGACTTGCAACATTTCCGAAAATCTGATATGATACCTTTATGAGATTATGCGCTGATTGACGCGGCGCAAGATAGGGCCTGCGAAAGGAAGAAGAGAAATGAGCAAATTTGTCGTTTTGACGGACTCTACCTGCGATTTGCCGGAGGAGCTGGCAAAGCAGCATGATATTGATATCGTTTGCTTTAAGATTGCGCTGGATGGCGAGGGCTACACCGAGCGCGTCGATTTCACGCCGGACCAGTTCTGCCAGATGCTGAAAAACGCATCCGGTCTGCCGACGACGGCGCAGATTACGCAGTTTGAGTTTTTCGATAAGTTTGAGGAATACGACCGTCAGGGCGTGGAGCAGGCACTCTATATCTCCATCAACGCGGGCGGAAGCGGCACGAACGCGGCGGCGCATGCGGCGGCGGCGCAGTTCCATGAGGAGCACCCGGAAAGCAAAATGGAAATCTTCATCGTGGACAGCCACGCCTATTCGATGGCCGAAGGTGCGGGCGTGATCGAGGCGAAGAAGAAGCTCGACGCGGGCGAGACGATGGAAGCGGTCGTCGAATACCTGAACGACAAATATGCGCGGATGGAGATTCTGCTGACGGCGTACACGCTCAAGGTGATCCGCAAATCCGGCCGCATCAGCGCGGCAGCGGCGATTGCGGGCGACCTGCTGGGCATCCACCCGATTTTCACGCTCAACGACGGCGTGAGCCAGGTGGTCAAGAAAGTGCGCGGCGACAAGGCGGTCGTCAGCGGCATGGCGACGACGATGGCCAGCCGCATGGCGCAGGGCACGCCGTATTACATCGGCGTATCGGATCACAAATACGACGAAGAATATGTGGAAGCCTGCACGAAGAAGGTCGGTTATGCGCCGGCAGGCATCTTCCACCTCGGCTGCGCGGTGCTTTCCAACACCGGCGCGGAGGCGGTTGGCCTCGTCTTCGAGGGCGAGAAGCGGGAACGCTGAGACGGGGGAACGATGGGCTGCCGCCCATACCTGCTTGGGGACGAGTCCCCAAACCCCATTTATGCTTCGCATAAACATGAAAAAAGAAGCGGGAACGGTTTCAAGCTGTTCTCGCTTCTT
>CAKTXH010000035.1 GCA_934630975.1 uncultured Clostridia bacterium
AGCGCTTTTTCCTCAGCACTTAAAACTCTTTTATCCATTCTCTTGTTCTCCTTTTTCCTGTTTCCACTTTTCAAGTTTCATTTTTCCTTCATCGCTTTCGTAATACTTTTGAATCATCGGCAGCATAACACGGGCGATACGTTCAATCGCTGCGTCGGGAATATCCATACCGCTACTGGACGGATCAAGAATCTTCTTTTCGGGCATCCTTTACGCCTCCGTTGCGAATATGCTTATCCATCCAGCAAATGAGATCAGGTTTTGTGACCAGCTTTCTTCCGCCAATCTGGAGCGTCGGAAAGTCCTTTTGATTCAGCAAAGTATACGCGCCGGATTTAGATATGGAAAGCGCGTGTGCCAGCGCTTTAGCATCCAATACGTCGGGCAGATCATTAAAAAGCTCATTCATTCAAGAAATTCCTCCTTTTCGGGTAAAAGAAAAACCACTGTCGTCCTGACAATGGCTTTGAGAAAAATGAAATTGAGGTTACTCGTTTTCCACATATTTTTGAAAGTGTTCGGCAATCTGTTTTCGCCTTTTCACCACCGCGCTGTGATTCTTAAAACCAACCTTTTCAGCAATCTTCTGGTCGGTCATGCCCTGCATTTTGAGGTTCAGAATCTCGCGGTCGCGCTCCGGCAGGGTTTCCATAAAGCTCCTGAGCCGTAGCTCATTCAGCACTTCATGCTCAAATTCACTGTCTGGATCGGCGATATCCTTCGTCCCATCTTCACATTCTTCCTGCATCTGCTCCATCGACACAAGCGTTCCCACATTGGTCCGCGTATGATGCCATTTCCGATAGCTGTCGATTCGTTCGCGGCTGACGTGCGTTTCGTCGAAATCCTCCACCGTGTGATTGAGCCACAGTTCATCAATCATCGGCTGCCAATCTTGCTCCTCGATGATTTTTAACGTCAGGGTACAAACCAGCGCATCAAATTGCGCCGTCGTGCACCATGAAAATTCCATGCCCGGACGCAAACAAAGCAGGCGGGAAAATGTGAGAATCTGATCGTCTTCCAGTTTTTTTCGGATATGATTCATGATGGTATACGCCAAGCGCCAGAGCGGAAAATTGCCGGAGTAATAGTTGATATTGGTCGGCATCCATTTTCGCTTTCCATTTTTATCCGGCACCAGAAAGCAATTCCAGATCGCCCAAGCATACGAATCCCAAATCATTTCCAGAAAAGCGTCGCTGTTCACCAATTCATCATACTGATTGGTATTCCAGATTGCATAAGGACAGCGCGGAAGCGACAGATAGACGCTTCGCTTTTGTACATATTCCTTTGGCAGCAGATAGAACATGGGCAGCCACGATTTATAGGTGGTCAGGCATACCTCCACTTTACCATCTGATCTTTTTGTGGCAAACGGTTCTGCTGTAAAAGGGGACTGATTCTCCATCTCGCTCACCTCGCCTTCAAATCATTATGGAAAACAGTACCTCTATCCATACACGACACAAACATGCTTCGATTGTTCCATCTGCTTCAAATTTTTTCAAAAAATCTCTGTACTACACAAAAAGAAAAACCTGCCTTATTGTCATATTATAGCAGGAACGGAAAGGCTGGAAAAGATGCAAAGATGATTTCCGCGTGACAGAAAACAGAACAAACCATGAACAATGCTCATATCAGATATATTCAAAATCTTTTTGGCAAATGCCATTTTTAAGAGTTGACTAATTTTATAAAATGATTTATGATAGAGCCATCAACTCACAGGAGCGTGTGTACATGGAAATTGTCGGTCAACGTCTGAAAGCCCTGCGCGAGAGCATGGGAATTTCGCAGGCAAAGATTGCGCTGCTTCTGGATTCCAAACAACCCAATATTAATCGTTTTGAGCATAATCAATCCGAGCCGCCGCTTGCGCTGCTCTGCCGCTATGCTGATTTCTTCGACGTGTCGCTGGATTATATCCTCGGACGCACCGATCAGCCGCAGGGAAAGCTGTACGAATACAAGCCAACCTATTCTCCTGAACGGGAGGACATGCGGCGCTTTATCGAGATGTGCTTTGATCCTGCGTCGCCTGCAAATGCCAAGTTGAAAGAAACATTATTGCGAATGGCTGAAGGTGAAAATCCATGAGTAGGAAAACATCTTCCATCCTCGTTCAAGACGTTCCCGTTACCGTCATGAGCATCGACCAGCGCGATTATATCAGCCTGACCGATATGGCAAAAGCGCGGACGGATGCAGGGCGGGCAGCGGATGTCATTAAAAACTGGCTGAGAGCGCGTTCAACCTTGGAGTTCCTCGGCACTTGGGAAATCATGTATAACCCCGATTTCAAAGTGGTCGAATTCGACCACTTTAAGAGCGAAGCCGGGCTGCATACGTTCACTTTGAGCGCCAAGGAATGGATTGAAAGTACGCACGCAATCGGCATGTATGTGCAAGCCGGACGATACGGCGGCACTTATGCACATAAGGATATTGCCTTTGAGTTCGGCTCTGCAATCAGCCCAATCTTCAAGCTCTATCTGCTGAAAGAATACCAACGGTTGAAGGATGAAGAAAACGACCGTCTCAAGCTGGAATGGGATGCAAAACGCTTCCTGTCCAAAAATAACTACCTGATTCACACGGATGCCATTAAAAACTATGTGCTGCCGCGAAGCAATCATTCCAAATCAACCGAATGGCTGGTCTATGCGGACGAAGCGGATTTGCTGAACGTCGCTTTGTTCGGCTGCACAGCCAAGGAATGGCGCGACGCAAACCCTGTTCTTGCTGCCAAGCAGAATATCCGAGATTTCGCTTCCATCGCTCAATTGACTGTCCTTTCCAATCTGGAAACCCACAACGCAGAAATGATCAAGCAGGGAATCGATAAGGCAGAGCGCTTTGACCGTTTGAAACAGATTGCCGAGTATCAGCTGCGCGTGTTGACCGAGGCAGAAGCCATTCAAAAACTGCCCAAAGGAAATGATAACGAATGAAATCCGTCATCTACGCCCGCTACTCCTCCGATAATCAACGCGAGGAAAGCATCGAAGGTCAAATTCGAGAATGTACGGAATACGCTGTCCGAAATGACATCACGATTCTTTCCAGTTATATCGACCGTGCCTTATCCGCCAGAACTGCTGATCGTCCCGAATTTCAAAGGATGATTGCGGATAGCGAAAAGGGGCTGTTCGATGTGGTGCTTGTCTGGAAACTCGATCGTTTCTCTCGTGATCGCTATGACAGTGCACATTACAAGCATATTCTGAAAAAGAACGGCGTCCGCGTTATTTCAGCCCGCGAAAATATTTCCGAAGGGCCGGAAGGCATTATCCTTGAATCCATGCTGGAAGGCTACGCAGAATACTACTCGGCGGAGCTGTCCGAAAAGATTCAGCGCGGACAAAAGGAAAATGCGCTCAAATGCCGCAGCAACGGCGGCAATATTCCGCTCGGATACGTCGTCGGCACAGATGGTGTGCTGGCTGTTGATCCGCTGACCGCCCCACTGGTTGAGGAAATCTTTACCCGTTATGAGAGCGGCGAAACCATCAAGGCTATCGCCGATTCGCTCAATGAGCGCGGACTTCGCACACGAAAAAACCGGCCATTCCGTGTGGCATCGCTCAGCGTCACCCTTAAAAACAGAAAGTACATCGGTGAATATAAATACACCGACACCGTTATTCCAAACGGAATTCCTGCCATTATCAATCCAGATTTGTTCGAGCGTGTGCAGGAACGGATGCTGACCAATAAAAAAGCACCTTCCAGAACAAAGGCTGACGAAGATTATCTGCTGACAACCAAGCTGTTCTGCGGCGACTGTGGCAGGCTGATGGCAGGCGAATGTGGCACCAGCGGCACAAACGGCGTCAAGTATTACTACTACAAGTGCGGCGGCGCAAAACGCAAGCTGGGCTGTAAACGCAAGGCTGTCAAAAAGCACTGGATTGAGCGCGTCGCCGTGGTTACAACCGTTGAACGGGTTTTGCAGGACGCGGAAATCAACCGCATCGCTGATGCGATTGTTGCTTTGCAAGATAAAGAAGATACAACCATTCCGGCTCTGCGTGAACAGCTCAAAGAATGTGCAAAAGGCATTGAAAACATGCTCAACGCCATTCAGATGGGCATTTTGACCGCTTCCACCAAGACAAGGCTTGAGGAACTGGAAGCCCGTCAAAACGAGCTGAAACTCAGCATTATGCAGGCAGAACTGCAAAAACCAAAATACACCAAAGAACAAATCGTCAGCTGGATCAATCGCTTCAAGTTCGGCGATGTAGATGACATTGAATATCAGAAACAGATTATCGACACATTCATCAACGCAATCTACATCTTTGACGATAAGCTGGTTTTCACCTACAACTTCAAAGACGGCACAGAAACCGTTCCTCTGAAAGCCGTCGAAGATGCGTTTGGTTCGGATTTGACTCAGGTTGCTCCACCAAACAGAGTCTGAGGCCAATGGTTCTCAGGCTTTTTTCTTATCTTTGAATCAAAAAAGGAGAAGGGAGGCCCTCCCGCTATGCCCATCGTCGTCTCACCGGCAAACCGCCTCAGCCTTTTATATGCCTCGCTTCCAGACGACGTTTTCTGTCGGCGCTATATATGGAACGAAACGGAGGATATGCCACCCGAATTTCAAGCGGCCGCAAACGAAACCGTCAGCGAAAAACAATCGCTGTATCTTTTCCGTTCCGAATTGTACGATTATCCCCTGCCTTTCCTCGTCAAAGCCAAAGGCATGTGGAGCACTTGGGAATTCCATTCTTTTCTCGCCGATCATACCTGCGCGGAGCAAATCAACGACACGCCGCGCTGTCAGGTTCGCTTCGGCGTCGGCAGGGTTTCAACCGACTTTCTGCAATGGGATTGTTTTGAAAAGCTCTTCTTTTCCGGCGTTCGCGCTTTATGGCCGACCAACGAGCTTTTGGATAGTCAGCGGCTTCTCTCCTTTTTTCAGAAGAACGACGGCCATCTGAACCTTCCGAGTCTCCTTCAAACCGAGCTTATCCCCGGCAATTCGCTGATGGTTTCGGATATCTGCGACGGCGAATATCTGGTCGATATCCTCTCCCGGTAACCGCATACAAAAACCCCCGGCGCGTTTTATTTGATCCGCGCCGGGGGCTGTTTATATCAAATTCTCTTACTTTTCCGCCGACGCGCTCATGCCGATGCGCATCAGGTTATTCGTCTCCAGCTCGAGCGTCACGTCAAACGAAGCGTTCTTGCCGTTTTCGCCGCTGGCGGAAGCAATCTTCACAATCGTGCCGCGCAGGGGCTTCTCCGCGTAAGCATCCAGCGTCACCTGCATCACGTCGCCGACCGTCAGTTCGGAGATATCCTGCTCATCCACCGAGCAGACCAGACGCATCGCGTCCTTCGGGCAGTACGTCGCCAGCACAGCGTCCTTGGCGGCCTGCCCGCCGCTCACCGCCGAAATACTCAGCAGCACGCCGTCCTCCGGCATATACACGTTTCCGTCGCCGCCGAGCATGCCGTCCAGCACGTCCGGCACAATGTCAAAGAGCACGTCGCCGCGGCTGACATGCTGCCCGTCCTCCACATGGGCGGCGAGCACATAGCCCTGCGCCGTCACCGCCTGCGGATCCACGCGGGTGAGCCTGCCCGTACCGATGCAGCTGGAAGCCGAGTGGTTGGCGCTGCGATAGACCTTGACGTTCTCGTTCAGGCGCATATCCGTCTGGCTCGTCACTTCCAGCGTGTAGCCCTTTCCTTCCGCGCTGATAACGCGCGCCTCGCCCACGCGGTCGCTGCTGGTCGTGGAGCGGATATAGACCTTTTCGCCGACGTGGATGATCTTGTTTTCGTTATCGCTGTCGCCGCCGGTCGTCGTGCACTCCGCGTGATAAAGCACATTCTGCTCGATGTAAGCCAGCGCGCCGTAACGCGCCTCGACGGAGGCGGCGCTGTCGCCCGGCTGGGCAAACACGGCGGTCACCGTGCCGTCATAATCGGCGTAAATCTGCTCGGTGCGCAGGGCGAAGAGCGCGTCGCCCGCGCTCAATTCGTCGCCCGCGGCGACGGTGTAATCGCCCACCACGCCGCTGTACGGCGCGAAGATGGTTTTGGTTTCGGCGCTCTTGATGCTGCCGTCGATCTTGACGCCTTCGGCGCTGGCGGCGGCCGCTATCAGAGAAGCCATCATCGCAATCATCGCAATCTGTTTCTTCATATATCCGTATCCTTTCTTTAGGGCTGTCATTGTTTCGTTTGTGTTCTGCTGCCGTTTCAATCGTAGACTGCTTCGCGGCGGTTTTAAGCCGCTTTACATGCTCCGCAGTGCGTCAATCGGGTTCAGGCGGCTGGCCTTCCGCGCGGGCGCCCAGCCGAAGATGATGCCCACCGCCGCGGAGAAGCCCACGCCCAGCCCGATGGCAAACGTGTTCAGGCTGAACGTGATATCCGTATTCACGCAGATGGCGAACGATACGCCCAGACCCACGGCCACGCCGATCACGCCGCCGAGCAGCGAGAGGATGATGGCCTCGATCAAAAACTGCATCTGGATCTGCCCCGGTTCAGCGCCGAGCGCCTTGCGCAGGCCGATTTCCGTCGTGCGTTCCGTGACGGTGACAAGCATCATGTTCATGATGCCGATACCGCCGACGACCAGCGCGATGGAAGCGATGCCCACCAGCAGCGACATCATCATGGAGGTCATCAGGTTCATCGCGTCCGTCATGGATTCCATGTTGATGATGGTATAGGTGTCATCCTTGTCGTTGAAAATGCCGTCGAGCGCCGCTTCCAGCTCGTCCACCGCCACATCCGTGTCATTCGGATCGGTGACATAGACCTCCAGCGTGGAAACCGTAGACATGCCGAGCAGCTTTTTCGCCGAGCTGTACGGCACATAGACCGTGCCGTCCATCTTGCCGCCCATCAGGATCTGGGAAAACAGGCTGGCGTTTTCATCCTGGTCGATCATGCCGACGACGGTGTATTCAAACCCGTCGAGATAGAACGTCTGCCCGACCGGGTCTTCGCCGAAAAACAGCGTCCTGGCCGCGTCGCCATCCATCAGGCAGACGCGCGCGTTGTTTTCCACATCCAGAATATCAATCGCGCGGCCGCGGCTGACCAGATCGGCGTTGTGGCGGAAGTACTCGTCGTTGTTGCCGCTGACGGAAATCGAATCGCTCCACACGTTTCCATGCTTGGCGGTCACGGTCGCGCTCAGCGACGGCGAAATGCCCGCAACGTGTTCGCAATTCAAAATCGTCTGTAAATCGTCATCCGTCAGGCCGCGCTTAATCGCCGTGCCGTTTACGGAGACGCGCAGCGTACCCAGGCCCATCGCGTCAAACTGGGCGTTCATGGTATCCGTCGCGCCCTGCACAACGGTCATCAGCGCGATGATCGCGCCCACGCCGATGATGATGCCCAGCGTCGTCAAAAACGTGCGCATCTTGTTGCCCGCGATGTTGGAAACCGACATGGAGACGCTTTCGGCGAACATATCCCACTTCTTTTTAATCATAGGCGCTCACCCCTTCCGAGAGCACGCCGTCCAGAATGTTGACGATGCGGCTCGCGTGGCGCGCGATTTTGAGATCGTGGGTGATCATGACGATGGTTCGCCCCTCATCGTTCAGCTCGCGGAACAGTGCCATCACCTGCTCGCCCGTCGTCTGATCCAGCGCGCCGGTCGGCTCATCCGCCAGCAGGAGCGTCGGGTTGGTCGCCAGCGCGCGCGCAATCGCCACGCGCTGCTGCTGGCCGCCGGAAAGCTGGTTCTGGTAATGGTGCATCCTGTCCTTGAGGCCGACGCGCACCAGCATCTCCTCCGCGCGCCGGGTGCGCTCTTTAGGCGGCACACCCGCATAAACCAGCGGCAATTCCACATTCTTGAGCGCGTCAAGGCGCGGCAGAAGCTGGAACTGCTGGAAGATGAAGCCGATTTCCTTGCTGCGGATGTGCGCAAGCTGCTTTTCATCCAGATCGCGGATGGCGCGCCCATGCAGGATATACTCGCCGGAGGTCGGCGTATCCAGACAGCCGATGATGTTCATCAGCGTGGATTTGCCGCTGCCGGACGGGCCGAGGATGGAGAGGAATTCGCCCTCCTCAATATCCAGATCAATCCCTTTGAGGATTGTCTGCACTTCGCTGCCCATCTGATACTGCTTGACGATGCCGCGCATTTTGAAAAAGTCGTTGCTCATGGCGGCCTCCGCTTATCGGCTGGTGCGCTGCTGCGCCTGCATCTGCTCCATCAGCTCGGCCATCGTCATGCCGGAGGATTTGAGCACCGTGTCGCCCGCGTTCAGGCCGCTGGTGATCTCGCAGTTCATGCCGTCGCTTACGCCGACGGTCACGCTCTTGTGCTCCACGCTCTTGCCGTCCGCGCCGCATACGAGCACGTAGGGCTTGTTGTAATCGTCAAACTGCACCGCGTCCTGGCGGAGCAGCACCACGTTCTCAGCCTGCTCCTTAAGCACCTTCGCGCTCACCTGCATGCCGGGGTAGACGTTCTCCACCGCGTCAAACGCGACTGTCGCCGTGTAATACGACAGACCGCCCGAAGCCGTGCCGTTCTTATCCAGCGCCGTCACGCTGCCGGTGAAGCGCACGTCCGGCGCAAGCACATTGACCTGTACCTCCTGCCCCGGCGCGACCGCCGCCACGTCGTATTCATCGACGTTCAGCTCGATTTCAAGGCTGCTCATGTCGATGATCTGCGCGGTCGTCTGGCCCGCGGTCACCACGCCGCCCTGCTCGACGTACAGCCCCGTCACCTCGCCCGCGATATCGGCCTCGACGGTTTCGCCGCTCTCCAGCCGATACAGGCGCTCGCCTTCCTTCACCTGCTGGTTCTGCGTCACGTAAACCGTGCGCACCTTGCCGCTCTGCCCGGCGGCGATCGTCTGCATGCGCTTGGCCTTGACCAGCCCGTCGAAGTTGTAATAGGTTTCGATGCTGCCCATCGCCGCCTGCACGTCTGTATAGGCCGCGTCCTGCGTCTTGCGGGAGATCATCATGAACCAGCCGACCACGGCGACCACGATCACGAGGATGACGACCCATTTGATCCATTTCTTCTTTTTCTTCACGGAACCTGCTCCTTTTCTTTTTTCATCACGCAGTCTATTATACAACAAAAACAGCCGACTCTCCTACCGGATGTGCGGCTGTTTTCAAAATTGGTCAGTAAGTCAGTCTGTCCTTGGCCGACGGAAGGCGTTACGCCTCCGCCTTCCGATCAAACATCTTTGCCGCGACGAACATCGAGGCGACGTTCACCGCCAGCGCGGCAAGGAAGATCAGCCACGCGAACGCCGCGACGTTCTGCATCGCCTCCGCGCCGCCGAGCCTGCCGACGATTGCCGCAGCGCCAAACTCAAGCCCCAGCGCCAGCAGATACACCCACTGCCCTTTGGTTACGCCCATGCGCACCAGCAGCGGCATGCACAGCGCGTGCGTCACCAGCACCATCGCCGCGTTGAGAAAGAGATCCGCCGACGCGGGCGCCGCGCCCGTCCGAACAAAGACAATCAGCGCGCTGAGCGCCATCATCGCCGTCATGCACAGATACATCGCGATATACTTATCCGCGACGCATTGCAGCCCCGTCAGCGGCAGCGCGGCCTCATATCGGTCGAACCGGCTGCGCTCGTCAAAGCCGAGTAGATTGATCGGCACCATGATGGAATAGCAGAGCGCGAAGGTCGCGCCGCTTGTTCCGCCGAAGGAAAAGCAGGCGATCATGAATACGCAGACCGCCAGAATCCTTTTCGCAGATAGAAAATCTTTGAACAAAAGCCCTTTCATTGCGCCTTCTCCCCCTTTTCCAGCAGCAGCATCATGTCTTCCAGCCCGAGCCGTTCCGTCTCCATGCCGCGCGGCACGGCCTGCCGCTCCATCAGCACGCGCACGCCGCCGTGGCCGTCCAGCGCGCGCAGCACGCCGCGCTTATCCATCGCCGCATAATCCTCTCGCGTCATGTTCAGCAGCGCGTAATCCTCCAGCAGCGCATCCTTCTCCCCGGCCAGCAGTACACGCCCCTTGTGCAGAAAGACAATGTAATCGCAGATTTTTTCCAAATCCGAGACAATGTGCGAGCTGAGCAGAATCGCGTGATCCTCTTCCCGCGTGAAGTCGTTGAACAGGTCGAGGATTTCGTCGCGCACGATGGGATCCAGCCCGCCGGTCGCCTCGTCGAGCACCAGCAGCTTCGCCTTGTGGCTCAGCGCAGTGGCAATCGCCAGCTTCATCTTCATGCCGCGCGAATATTCCTTAATCTTTTTCTTTTCCGGCAGGTCAAAGCGCGCGCAATACTGCGCAAACGCCGCGTCGTCCCAGTTGACGTAAACGCCGCGCATCACGCTGCCGATCTGCTGCGCGGTCAGCTCGTCGGGCAGGCAGGCTTCGTCCAGCACCACACCGATATCCTGCCGGGTTTTTGCGAACGCCGCAGTTCGCCCCGCCGTTTCGCCCAGCACGCGCACCTCGCCGCCGTCCGGCTTGCACGCGCCGAGCATCATGCGGATCAGCGTCGATTTGCCCGCGCCGTTTTCGCCGATCAACCCCAGCACGCAGCCCCGCGGCAGGGTCAGGTTCACATCCTCCAAAGCAAAGCCGCCGTATCGCTTGGCGACATGGTTCAATTCAATCGCGTTCACGGTTCATCCTCCTCCCGAAGTGCGCGAAGCATTTCGCAAAGCTCCTCGCCGCTGACATTCGCCTGCGCCGCCAGCTCGGCGATTTTCTCCAAATGCGTCTCGATCTGCCGCAGCAGCTCCTCGCGAATCCATTCCCGGTTGCGCGCGGCGACGAAGCAGCCCTTGCCCGCCACCGTGCACACCAGCCCCTCGCGCTCCAGCTCGTCATATGCCCGTTTGGTCGTGATGACGCTGATGCGCAAATCCTTCGCCAGCGCGCGGATGGAGGGCAGCGCTTCGCCCGCTGCCAGCTCGCCGGAAAGAATTTTCCGCTTGATCTGCGTGGTAATCTGCTCGTAAATCGGCAGGCCGGACGCATTGCTGATGAGTATTTCCAATCCGTTCGCCTCCGTTTCAATTGTTCATAAACAGTATATACAGTTTATAGGAGAATGTCAACCCAAAAATCAAAAAAACCTTCCCCCGATGAAGAGGGAAGGTCAAAATCAAAGCTTATTTCGCCAGCGCGAAAGCCGCCGCGCCGGAACCGGCGATGCGTCCCCACGTGAACGCGTTGGAGATGGTGAAGCCCATGTAAGCGCTGTTGGCGCTGGCCTCGCCCGCCGTGTACAGGCCGGGGATGACCACGCCGTCCGCGCGGATGACTTCGCCGTTCTCATTGCGGGCGATGCCGCCGTAGGTGATGATTTCGCACGGGGTCACGCGAACCGCGCAATACGGCGCGCTGAGCTTCGCCAGCTTGAGGCGGCCGAACTCCGGGTCGTGGCCCGCGTCGCAGTACGCGTTGTAATTGGTCAGGGTTTCGGTCAGGGTCGCCACGTCGAGGCCCATCTTTTCGGCCAGCTCTTCAAAGGTGTCGGCGGTGACGAATTCCATATCCAGGCCGCGCTTGACGCCCTTCTCATCCAGAGAAGCCTTATCGCTGATCGCCCAGACATAGCCCAGGCCGTCCTTATGCATCTGGTCGAACACCGGGTCGTTGAGCTTCTGGGTCATGTAGCCGCTGTCCTTTTCATCGACGAAGCGCTTGCCGTCCGCGCCGACGAGCACGGTGTTGTCGCGGCTGATGAAGCTGGAAACGTTCGCCGTGGCGGACGTGCCGTCATGCTCGGCCATGATTTCGTAATCCTTGAGCACGCACATCATGTCGTTGATGTGGGTCAGCGCCGCGCCGACGTTGCTGGCCATCATGATGCCTTCGCCCGTCGAGCCGGGGAAGCCGATGCCCATCGTGCCCGCCTTTTCCGGATCAAGGCGCTCGGTCAGTTCCGGGTTGTACGCATAGCCGCCGGTCGCGATGACCACACTGTCCGCGTAGATGAGCAGGGTGTCCGCGCCGCGAACGGCCTTCACGCCCTTCACGGAACCATCCTCGTTCATCAGGATCTCCGTGCCCTCGGTGTCGAGCATCAGCTCCACGTCGCTGTTCGCCAGCGTCGCTTCCATCGCGGTGCGCATCGCCGGGCCTGCGCCGTCGATCAGGTGCATCATCTGAAGCGGGCCGTAGCCGACGATCACGTTGTCGCTGAAGGTCATGCCCAGCCGCTCGTTCATCCAGTCAATCGTCTCGCCGGAGCGCTCGATGGTGATCGTCGTCAACGCCGGATCGAGGCGATAGGAGGCGTTGTTCATCAGGTTGGCATACATCTCGTCGAAGGTGTAGTGCACATCCAGCGCCTTGGTGTACTTGGTCTCGTAGCCGCCGACCATGCCCTGGCTGGTCGCGGTCGTGCCGCCGATCTGCGCCAGCTTTTCGAGCAGAACGACCTTCGCGCCGTTGTCAACGGCTTCAACCGCGGCCGCAACGCCCGCGCCGCCCGCGCCGACAACCACAACATCCGTCGTCAGTTCGATCGTCTCGCCCGCGGCCTGCTCGGCCTTCGGCGCGGCGGTCTTGAGCGCCTCGATATCCGCGCCCGCCTCGGTCAGCGCCTGCTCGCAGGCGGCGAGAATGGCCTTGCTGGTCATGGTCGCGCCGGTCACGGTATCCACCGCAAGGCTCTGGCTTTCCACAATCGCGGCCGGGATCTTCTCAATCGCCGGATCGCAGATTCCGGCAGTCTCCGAGTGCTCGACGACCTCAACGGCGGTGATCGCATCCGCGTCAACCGTGACGGCGACCTTCACCGCGCCGCCGATGCCCTGGCCCTCGCCGGTGTACGTTCCGGCGGTCATTTCCGCAGACGCGCCGGCGGAGAGCAGCATCATGGCGCACGCCATAATTGCGACGATTTTCTTTTTCATGGTGGTTCTCCTTTCAAGTTCCTCTTCGTTCAATATTAGGAATGACCCTGCCGAATCGGAGGATTGCTTTTTCTGTCCGTTTCCTGTAAACTATATACAAGGTCATTCCTTTTCCCTGTCTCATTGTACAATCTCAAGGGACTTGAGAGTCAAGCCTTTCTTGCAATTTTTTTGACAATCTTTTTCTTTTCATCTTCAACCGAGCTTTTCCGCTCAGGAGCGTGTTTTCATGAAAATATCCATCAGCGCGCTTTCCATCGCTTATGGCCTCACCCCGGAAGCGCTGCGCTATTACGAGGAAAAGGGCCTGCTCTCGCCGGATCGAACCGCTTCCAGCGGTTTCCGCCGCTTCTCCATCGCGGACGTGCAGCGGCTGGGCATCATCAAGAGCCTCCAGCGTCAGGGTTTTTCGCTGGATGAAATCAAGCACATTCTGACCCAGTGCCCGCTCAGCGACCTGATCGTGATGATGGATGAAAAGCGCGCCGCCCTGCGTGAGCAGATCGCCCAGCAAAACGCCGTTTACGAGCGCATGACCAGCGCCACCGACCTGCTGCGCGACTGCACGCGTCTGCGCATGCAGCCCCGCCTCTGCGCGGGCAGCGCCGCCTATCTGATTGATTTTGATTCGGTTTCGGCGCTTTGGGCCGCCGTACCGAAAATGCCGCTCCTGAAGGATCTGATCGACGCGCTTCCGCTGACCAATTACTGCACCACCATTCCGCTCGCGCTGCTGAGCGGCCAGAGCGCCGCCACGCGCGTCGGCATTGTCGCCCCGGTGGAATTCACGCACGTCATCCACGCGGATTTTTCGCAGATGCGCATGTGCGCCGGGCCGCAGACCGTCAAAACGATCTTCGATCTGCGCCCGCCGGAGGACAGCTCCATGCAGCCCGTAATCGACCTGACGCGCGAATTCCTGCAAGCGCATCGCCTTACGCCCGTCTGCGAAGGGTACACGCGCCAATACGCGTGGTTCGTCGATGGCGACGGGCAGATGCGCCACTATTCCGAATTGATTGTGCCAGTCATGGCAGAGTGAGTTTTCAGAAAAGGCTATTCTCACCTCGGCGGGGGAAGAATAGCCTTTTTGCCATAGTCCGGGGCGGCCATGGGTCGTCCGCTTTTATTTTGCGACATTCTTTTTAAGGTTTACTTGATCGGTATGCCCGCCTCTTCAAACTTTTCCTGCATCGTCGCGTTGCCGCGGGTCAGTTTTTTGATGGAGAGATCCTCCACCTTATCGTTAGCCAATCGCAGCTGGCGCGCCGACGCAGTCAGCTCCTCCTTGATCTTTTGCAGATGGGCGATGGATTTGTCGATTTCCTTGATGGCGTTTTCGTAACGCTCGGTCGCCAGCCGGTAATTGTTGGCAAAGCCGTCCTTGAACCGCTTCATGTTCTCTTCGAATTTGATCACGTCCGTGTTCTGCTCCTGGATGCGTCTCAGCTCCCTTTGGCTGTCCAGATTTTTCACCGCGGCGTTACGCAGAATGGTGATCAGCGGAATGAAAAACTGCGGGCGGATGACGTACATCTTGTCATAGCGGTAGGAAACATCGACAATGCCCGAATTATACAAATCGCTGTCGATTTCAAGCAGGGAGACCAGCACCGCGTATTCGCACTTCTTTTCCTTGCGGTCTTTATCCAGTTCCTTGAAAAAGTCCTCGTTTTTATGCTTGGTCGCGGTCGTCTCCATCTCGTTTTTCATTTCAAACATGATCGACAGAATTTCGATGCCGTCTTCCGTCTCTTCCCGATAGATGAAATCGCCCTTGCTGCCCGTTCGCGCGTCGTTGTCCTTTTCAAAGAACGCGCGCGGAAACGCCGCCATTCGGATTTTGTTAAACTCGCTCTGGCAATGCTGTTCAAGGCTTTCGCCGATCATCTTGGTCGATTGCCTGGCCTTGAAATCCTTATAATACTCGATCAGCTCGTTCTTTCCGTCCAGCTCGCGTTTGTATTGCTCCCTCAGCGCGTTTTTTTCGTTTTCATTTTCCTGCTTTTGCAGTTCCAGTCTGGATTTCAGGCTGTCTATTTCATGTTCTCTATCCAAAATGACCTTTTCGTTTTCCTGCTGCGCTTTGAGCAGCGCGTTCTCCTTTTCGCCCTCCATGATTCGCTTCTGCGTTTCGATCTGCTCTTCCAGCTTGAGGATTTTCGTCTCCCTGTCCCGAACGGCCTCCGAAACCGCCTGCCGCTTCTGAATTTCCTCGGCTCGCCGTTGTTCCTGCAAGCGGATGATCTCGCGCTCTTTTTCCTCGACCGCCGTTCTTCCCGCCTCGCGGATCTCCTTCATTTCCTTTTCTTTGGCATGGATGATTTCGTTTTTCTGGCTGTCCATGTCCCTTTTCAGCAGCGCAAGCTGATTTTCCAGATTCAAAATCTGCGTTTCGCGTTCTTTGACCGCTTCCGAAACGGCGGCTTCTTTTTCCCTTGCGTCCGACTGCCTTTGTTCCTTCAGCAGGAGGATTTCGCGCTCCTTTTCCTCGAGCTTCTTCCTGCCCGCTTCCCGGATTTCCGATACTTCCTTTTCCTTCTGGTTCGTAATCTGCGCCGCCGCCAGCTCCGCGGCCTTTTTCTCCCGCTGCTCGACTTCCTTTTCAAACTGCGTATCTCGAACCTGTTTGACGATGGCGTTGTAACCCGATTCGTCAACCTGAAAAACCTCGCCGCAATGCGGGCATTTGATTTCGTTCATTGTTGTGACCCCTCTTATCCTGATTCAAAGCGTTCTTTATGGTCATATTCTATTTCTGTCGTATTTTTCCTCCATTTTTGAACACAAAAAGAAGCCGCCAGTCTGAGCGCGGCTCACGCTTTATCCTTCGCGCGAGCCGTCTCGGCTGAGCGGCCTTTTGATTGATTTTTAGATTTTTTACGCTTTGCTGCCCGCCCGGAGCGCACTGGCCGCCTGCTTGCGGCGGTTGTTTTCGCTCCACGCATGCATCACCAGTGCCAGCGCGATAACGCCGTAGCAGATGAACACGCGGAAATACTCGCCGATGGCCGCGTCGCCGAAGAGGTTCTTGCCGGCCGCCGGGGCGAGGATGAACATCAGGTGGAACAGGATGCAGCCGACGAGCGCCTGCGTGTTGGTCGCGCGGATGACCGAAGCGCCGCCGACCAGAATCGCCGCGCCCGCGTACAGGCCGACCTGCTCGTGCGCGCCGTAAGTCTGGAACGAGCCCATGTTCTGTACAAAGATGAGCTGACCCCAGCCCGCCAGAATCGTGGAGAACACGATGGCGATGATGCGCACGCGATCCACGTCAATACCCGCCGCGTTGGCAACCACGCCGTTCTGGCCGACCGCGCGGAACTGCTGGCCGAGCCTCGTGCGCATGATGATCACGTTGAACAGGCACAGCAGCGCCACCACGCCGAACGTCGCCATCGGCACATTGACCATCGAGAACAGGTTCTTCATCACAGGGAGCTGCATCACGACCGCCGCCGCGGCGACCACGCCGAGCTGGACGCCCAGCTTTTTGGCGTTCTTGCGATGGCTGGCCACATAGCCGACGATCAGCACCAGCGCCGCGACGATGGCGAACACAATTGCCGCCTGAGACGCGGGAAGCTGCCAGAGCTTTTCCAGCGAGTAGGCGAAACCACCCTCGCGGGAAAGATCCATCGTGTTGGCGATGCCCTTCGAGCCTTTAATCGTCAGGTTCGGGTTGTGAATCGGGATGATGTTGTCAAAGATGAACAGGAACAAGAGCTGATACAGGCCGTTGGCGAAGTAGCCCAGGATCATCGAGCCGATCATTTCCTGGCCCTTCATCTTGTTGAGCAGCTTGCCGATCAAAAAGCCGAAAACGCCGCCCAGCGGCACCGTCAGCAGCGCCGCCAGCGCCAGACCGCCGATGCCCGAAACGCCCCATTCCAGCACGAGCAGGCAGGCAATCTGCGCCGCCATCGCGCCGATGGTGATGGCGAAGTTGATGCCCATGCCCGCGACAATCGGGATGATCAGCGAGAGCACGATGAACATGTTGCGCGACAGGCGGCCAAACAGTTCATAGAGCACATAGTTGGGCGCGTACCCGGAGAAGGCCATGCACACCGCGCAGAGCACGATGAACATGATGGTTACGATATTGTTGCGCGCTGTGTCGCGCAGGCGGTTCTTATCCACGGTTCGCACCTCCCGACTTGGTGAGCGCATAGAGAATGATGCCGTTGGAAATCAGGATGCGCAGCGTTTCGGAGATGGTACTCTGCGGAACGAGCGCGTTGGCCACTGGCATGCCCAGCGTCAGCACACCCTGGAACAGGAACGTACCGATCACCACGTTGCTGATCTTCGCGCGGGACGTCGTCGCGCCGCCGATCAAAATGGCAGAAGCCGCAAGGAAGCCCATCTGGCGCGGCGCCTGATAGAGCTGCATGAAGCCGTAGCTCTGGCCGTAGACGATGATGCCCACAGCCGCCAGCATCGTGGAGAGCATCGTGCCGATGATGCGCATGCGATCCACGTTGATACCGGTTGCGGCGGCGAAGCGCGGGTTCGCGCCCGCGGCGCTCATCGCGATGCCCGTCTTGGAGCGCATGAACAGCCAGACCAGCAGGCAGCACAGCGCAAAGAACAGCAGCAGACCCGTCGGAATCGTGATGCCGAAAATCTCAAAGGAGAGGAAATCGTTAAGCGCGTGGCGGTAGGAGGTCTGCAAACCGATGGTGGTGCGCAGGCCGTTGCCCAGCGGCCACTTCATAATCGGGCTTTTGAACGGGAGCACCAGCCACGCGATGCACATCAGCGAAACGACGGAGAAACCGACGTAGGTGGTGACGCTCATCTCGCTGCCCTTCAGGCGGTTGAGCAGCAGGCCGTACAGCCAGCCCGTCGCCGCCGCAATCACAAGGCCGACCGCAATCGCGAAGAACAGCCCCGTGAAGCCGGACATGCCGAACTCGATGCACAGCAGGCCGCCGATCAGGCCGCCGATGATGCCGATGGGTAAGCCGAGGTTCAAGCTGATGCCGCACTGAATACCCGGCAGCATCGCCAGCACCAGCACGCCGTTCATGCCCAAACGCACGAGCGTGTTGCTCAGCTGGTTCGGCAGGGACAGACCCAGAATCATCGCCAGCAGGCACAGCAGGATGAAGAACAGGCCGATAATCAGCCGCGGCACGCCCATCTTCGCCACCAGCGGGATGTAGAACAGCACCGCCGCCGCCAGAATCAGCAGGCCGAATGCGCTGACGACCATCGTATAGGCCTCGCGCAGGATCATGCCGTTCAAACCGGGGTTCATGCCGCTCGCCGCCAGCGCGCGGTCATACTGCAATTCAAACCGATCGTTCTGCACGGCGACAATGCCGGTGATGGTCGATTTAAGCGTGGTCAGCACGTCGTCCGTCAGCGCCGGGAAAACCGCCTTGATCTGCTCGCACAGCGCGGCATACGCGTCGTCCACCTCGGCGGAAAGGCGGTTCATCGCCTCCGTCGCGACAAAGCCGGAGAGATCGACCGTCTCTTCCTCCATCGCCATGTCGTCGGCCGCCGCGTCGTCCGCCGCCGCATCCGCCGCGGTATCGTCCGCTGCCGACGCGGTCTGCGCAGCCTGCGCCGCGTAAGCGGCCTGCGCGCTCGCCTCTTCGGCGAAATACGCCTGCTGCGCCGCAAGCAGCACGTCAAGCGCGTCGCTCATCGGCTCGGTGTCGATTTCGGAAAGATCCACCGCGCCGATGCCAAGCTCTTCGGCCTTCGCGCGGGCTTCCTCCTCGGCCTTGGCCGCCGCTTCGCGCACGGCGGACATGCCGCCGCCGCCCTCGCGCGCCTTGGTCGAAGCTTCCGACTTTGCGGCGGCGACATACGCGTCCACCGCGCCGCTGCCCGCCGTGTTCAAAATGGCTTGCAGGCGCATGTCCTCCAACACCTGCGCGCCGCTTTCGGAATTGCGCGCGCTCATGCCGTACAGGCCGACGCCGCCCAGCGCAATCGCCAGCACGGCGATAACAGCCGCCGCAATCACCTGCGCGCGGGTTGCCCTCAGCTTAGCCATGCGCCTCGCCTCCCTTCTGCTTGACATGCTCGGGCTTGATGCCGGACATCGCCAGACCGAAATCCGCGTCGGATGCGGTCGTCTCCAACACGTCCACCACCTTGCCCTCCGCCACGATGGCGATGCGGTCGCAGATCGAGCGCAGCTCCATCAGTTCGGAGGAAACCATCACGACGGTCATGCCCTTTTCGCGGTTGAGCCGCACGAGCGTCTCCAGCACCAGCTTTTTCGCGCCGATATCAATGCCGCGCGTCGGCTCGGAGACGAACAATAGCTTCGGGTTCATCGCCAGCGCGCGGGCAATGCATACCTTCTGCTGGTTGCCGCCGGAGAGCGTGCCCGCGTGCTGCTGCGCGGAGAAGCAGCGGATATCCAGTTCCTTGATCACCTCGTCCGCGTAGGCGCGAATGGCCTTGCCATCGCGAAGCTGCGCGCCGAGGAACTTTTTCGTGAAATCGCCGTTGATCTGCATGGCGTTGAAAACCACGTTGTTTTCAATGGATTCATCCAGCAGCAGGCCCACGCCGCGCCGATCCTCCGACACGATGGCCATGCCGTTTTTGAGCGCCTGCCGCGCGTTGTTCAGCGGGGATTTCTCGCCGAACAGCTCGACCTCGCCCGTGCTGGGATAAATGCCCATCACGCCGTTGGGGATGCCGACCTTGCCCTGACCGGCCAGGCCGCCGATGCCGAAGATTTCGCCTTCGCGCACCTCGAGGGAAACGTCGTTGACCATCTCGCCCGGCATATCCACGGCCAGATGGCTAAGCTTGAGCGCAACCGGGGTATCCGCCGGCAGCTTGCGCGGCTCGGCGGTGACAAAGGCGGATTCGCCCTTGCGGCCGATCATCATTTCGGCCAGTTGGGTCACGTCGGTGTCCTTCGTGCGGCACTCGGCGACGAGCTTGCCGTCGCGCAGGATGGTGATCCCGTCCGCGGCGTTGATGACCTCGTCGAGCCTGTGCGTGATAAAGATGATGGCGATGCCGCGCGCGGCGATATCCTTCATCACCTTGAGCAGCTGCGCCGCCTCGCTCTCGGTCAGCACGGCGGTCGGCTCGTCAAACACCAGCAGCTTTACGCCCTTTTTGTCGATCTCGCGGGCGATTTCCACAAACTGCATGTAGCCGACCGGCAGCCCGGCCACGAGGGTGTATTCGTCGATGGACATGCCCACGCTGTCCAGCGCGCCTCGCGCGTCGGTGGACATGGCCTTCATATCCAGCGTTTCGAGGTTTTTGCCGAACACGCGGGAAATCGCGCTCGGGCGGCTGATTTCGCGGTTGAGCTTGATGTTTTCGGTGATGGTGAAACCCGGCAGCAGCATGAACTCCTGATGCACCATGCCGATGCCCTTGGTCATCGCGTCATGCGGGGAAGAGATGGTCGTTTTCTCACCGTCGAGATAGACCTCTCCGCCGAAGCCGCCTGTTTCATGAATGACGGGCATGCCGAAGAGCACGTTCATCAGCGTGCTCTTTCCCGCGCCGTTTTCGCCCAGCAGCGCGTGAATCTCGCCCGGCTTTACCTTGAGCGATACGCCGGAAAGCACGGCGTTTTCGCCGTACTTTTTGGTGATATCCCTCATTTCAAGGATATATTCCGAGGCCAATTTCATTCCTCCTTTGAAACGGCAAAAGCGACCCGCCTCAACGCATGTGAAGCGGGTCGGCTT
>CAKTXH010000036.1 GCA_934630975.1 uncultured Clostridia bacterium
TTGTTGCCGTAGCTGGAAATCGCGCCGCCGAAGTTTTCAATCGTGCGTCCGCCGGACATGATGTAGATCAGGCCGCGAACCACGCTGTTCGTGCCGAGGGTGAAAATCAGCGACGGCACGCCGAAATACGAAACGCCGACGCCGTTGACCAGACCGATGGCCGCGCCCGTCGCCAGACACAGCAGCAGCATCTTCGGGATGCTTCCGTCCTGCTGGGCGATGAGACCCGTCATACCGGCGGTCAGGCCGAGGGTCGCGCCGATGGAAACGTCGATCTCGCCCGTCATGATGACGAACGCAATGCCGACGGCCAGCAGCGTGTACATCGTCGCCGTGTTAAAGCAGGTGACGATGTTGTCGTAGGTCAGAAATCCGGGGGCCGCGATGCCGGTGATGACAAACAGCGCGATCAGGAAGATCAGGCTGGTCATCCACCGGGCTTTGAACAGGTTCTTCATTTTCCTCACACCTTCCTCTCATGCGCAATGCCGAAGGAGGCGCTGGTGAGAGCATCCTGCGTGATTTCCTCGCGGCTGAACTCGCCGTTGATCCGTCCCTGGAACACCGTAACCGCGCGGTCGGCCAGCTCGACGACCTCTTCCATATCGGAGGAGACCATCAACACGGCAACGCCCGCATCCTTGAGCTGGCGAATGATGTTGTAAACGTCGCCGCGGGCCGCCGCGTCAATGCCGCGGGTCGGCTCATCGAGGATGACGACCTTCGGCGCGGTGGACAGCGCGCGGGCGATAACCACCTTCTGCTGGTTGCCGCCGGAAAGGCTGCCGATCTGATCATCCAGCGAGACGATCTTCGTTCTGAAATCCTTGACGTATTTCTGCGCGATTTCGTTCTGACGGCGGCGGTTCATGTTCACCGCGCCGACATCCTTGCCGTTGAGCAGCGCGGACGTCGTATTGGAAGAAATCGAGCGGATTTTGAAAATACCGTGATAGTGGCGGTCTTCCGGCACGAAGTTGATGCCCGACTTCAAGACCTGCTTGGTGGAAAGGCCCGTGATGTCCTTTCCGGCCAGAATGACCTTGCCGCCCAGCGTCTTATCGCGGCCGAAAATGGTGCTGATCAGCTCCGTGCGGCCTGCGCCGACAACGCCTGCAATGCCGAGGATTTCGCCCGGATACAGGTCGAAGGTGATGTTGCTGAAACCGTAGCCGCTGAAATCCTTCACCTGCATGACCGGATTGAGATGCGCGTAATCCACCGGCACATACGCCTTTTCCGCCTGCTGAGCGCCCTGCGCGTCGTTGGGCAGCAGACCCTGAATCAGCATCTCCTTGGTGAAGTTCCCGACCGGGCCTTCCAGCGTAATCACGCCGTCGCGCATGATGGCGACATGGGTCGCGATTTCAAAGACCTCGGTGAGGCGGTGCGTAATATAGATGATCGCGATGCCCTTCTTTTTGAGATCCTCCACCGTCTTGAACAGGGACTGCACCTCGTTGAAGGTCAGCGAGCTGGTCGGTTCGTCCAGAATCAGGATGCGCGCGTTGCGCATCATGCCGCGCAGAAGCTCGACGAGCTGCTGCTCGGCGATGGAGAGCGTATTCGCCTTGCGCTGAAGGTTCAAATCGAAGTTGAGCTCCTTCATGCATTCGTTCAGGCGCTTTTTCAGCTCGCCCTCGTTCTCGTTGAAGCCCATCAGAATATTTTCCAGAACCGTCATGTTCGGGAAAAGCATCGGCTCCTGCGGCACCAGATAGATGCCTTGCGCCAGAGAAGCGGCCGGCTTGCCCAGCTTGACCGCCTGACCGTCGATCAGGATGTCGCCCTCGTCGCATGTGTAAATGCCCATGATGATCTTCATCAGCGTCGATTTGCCGGCGCCGTTGCCGCCGATCAGCGCGACAACCTCGCCTGCATCCACGCTCAGGTTGATCCCCTTGAGCACGGCGTTCTGCCCAAACGTTTTGCGAATCCCCTTAACCTCAAGGCGCGGGGCCGTCGTATTCTTTGTGGCCATATCATATACTCCTGCGTTTTGCGATTACAAAGGTTTGCTCGTTGCACAATCTTTTGTTGCCTTCATTTTAGACTCATCTGTGCACTTTGTCAATATATTTTTCTGATTTTTTGAAATCCGCATTGTCTCTTTTTAAAACTGCCGTTTATTTTGCAAAAGAATTGACATCTCCCTGATTCGGTGCTATACTTTTTGTGTAAACTTTTGTTCTGAGTTTTGATATTTGTTTCATCGGTTTTCGGTGGGAAACGGAGTCGCCATGAATAATGCCGTTCATTATGAAGATGCGCTGATGGTCAAGGCCGCCTGGTATTATTATTTTGAAAACATGACCCAGCAGGCCATCGCCGATCGGCTCTCCATCAGCCGCATGCGCGTCATCAAGCTGCTCGACGCGGCGCGGCAGAGCGGCGTGATCCAGTTCCGCCTTCGGTCGGACAGCGTGGGCATGATGCAGCAAAGCCGCGAACTGATGCAAAAGTATCGTCTCAAAGATGTTTTCATCATCCCGGAGGCCGAGCAGGAGGGGCAGCTCAACGAATCCATCGCCCGCGCGGGCGCGATGTACGTCGCGGATCGTCTCGGCGAAAACGCCTGCATCAACGTCGGCTATGGCGATACCCTCAGCCGCACCCTCAACCATCTGGCGACGATGGTGCAAAACCCCGTCACCTGCATTTCGCTGACCGGCGGCGTTTCCTATTATCTGCCCAACGGCAGGAGCAACATCTTCAACGCGCGGCTCTATCTCATGCCTGCGCCGCTGCTCGCCTCTTCGCACGAGATGGCGGCGGCCATGCGCGCGGAAGCTTCCGTCAGCGAAATCATCCGCATGGCGAAGCTCTCCTCCTTCACGCTGGTGGGCATCGGCTCGATGCATGAAACGGCGACCATCGTCCGTTCCGGCATCATCACCCAAAACGAGCTTTTCCGCCTGAAAATGTCCGGCGCCGTGGGCGACGCGCTCTGCCATTTCGTCAACGAAAACGGCGAGCTGATCCCCAGCGATATCGAGGAGCGCCTGATTTCCACCCCGCTGGAAAAGCTCCGCACGATGGATAACGTCGTCGGCCTTGCCGCAGGCGCGCAGAAGGCGGAAGCCATCCGCGCCGTGCTGCGCGGCGGCTATCTCGATGTGCTCATCACCGATGAGCCG
The DNA here is from genome assembly GCA_934630975.1 of uncultured Clostridia bacterium. Classification (GTDB taxonomy): domain Bacteria; phylum Bacillota; class Clostridia; order Christensenellales; family Aristaeellaceae; genus Ventricola. Next base: position 3,138 of record CAKTXH010000036.1, read on the forward strand.
ACCGCAACCCTGCTTCTCAAGGGCGAGTGACCGCCCCTGACATAAACGACAATCAACGCATTTGAAAGGATGATTTCAATGGCAAAAACGCTCATGGCCGTCGATGCGGGCACCGGCAGCGTCCGCGCCGTGCTGTTCAGCCTGGAGGGCGAGCAGCTGGGCTGCGTCCAGCAGGAATGGACGCATAAGGAAGATCCCCGCTATCCCGGCAGCATGGATTTTGACTGGGTGCATAACTGGGATCTCGCCCGTAACTGCATCCGCGGCGTGATCGAGCAAACCGGCGTCGATCCGCACGATATCGCCGCCGTTTCCACCACCTGCATGCGCGAGGGCATCGTCCTCTACGATAAGGACGGGCAGGAAATCTGGGCCTGCGCCAACGTCGATGCGCGCAGCGACGACGAGGTGGCTCAGCTCGTTCACATGAACCCGGAGCTTGAAAAGCAGATTTACCGTGAGTCCGGCCAGACCTACGCGCTGGGCGCGCTCCCCCGCCTCTTCTGGGTCAAGAACAAGATGCCCGAGGTCTACGAAAAGACCGCGATGTGCACCATGTTCAACGACTGGCTCATCTATAAGATGACGGGCGTGTTCTCCTCCGAGCCTTCTAACGCCTGCACCACCGGCATCTTTGACCTCAAGGCGCGCGATTGGGACGACAAAATCGCCGCTTCCATCGGCCTCAAGACGGGCATTTTCCCGAAGATTTCCGAGTGCGGCACCGTCGTCGCGCAGGTCGGCGCGAAGGGCGCGGCCGAAACCGGGTTGGCCGAGGGCACCCCGGTCGTCGCGGGCGGCGGCGACGCGCAGCTGGGCTGCGTCGGCGTCGGCGTGGTCGATGCGAATCAGGCGGCCATCTTCGGCGGCAGCTTCTGGCAGTATGAGTATAACACCGACGAGGCCAAGACCGACGAGCATTGCCGCGTCCGCGTCAACTGCCACAGCGTCCCCGGCATCTGGCAGTATGAAGCGCTCGCGTTCAAGCCGGGCATGGTCATGCGCTGGTACCGCGACGCGTTCTGCCAGTACGAGAAGGAGCTTTCCAAAACCACCGGCCGCGATCCGTATGACCTGATGAACGAAAAGGCCAAGGATATCCCCGCCGGCTGCTACGGCATGATGTGCGCGTTCTCCGACGTGATGAACTATATCTCCTGGCGGCACGCCAGCCCGATGTTCATCAACTTCGATTTCGATCCCGATAAGTTCAACCGCTATACCTTCTACCGCGCCATCATGGAGAATACCGCGATGGTCACCTACGGCCATATGCAGCTTGTCCGCGAATCCACCGGCAATATCCCCAAGGAGGTTGTGTTCGCCAGCGGCGCATCCAAGAGCGAACTCTGGTGCCAGATTCTCGCCGACGTGCTGGGCATCCCGGTCAACGTGCCGAATGTCAAGGAAGCGACGGCGCTGGGCGCGGCCATCATGGCGGGCCACGGCGTGGGCCTCTTCCCGGATATCTCCGCGACCGCGAAGAAGCTCGTGCATATCGAGCGCCGCTTCGAGCCGAATATGGAGAACCACGCGACTTATATGAAACTCTATGAGGATTGGCGGAAGATGTACGCGCGTGAACTGCAAATCGCCGATGACCGTATCACCCGCTATATGTGGGCCGCGCCGGGCGTTTGATCGTCCACTTTCTTTTAACCGCCGCGAAGCGAAGAAGGGGTTTGGGGACTAAGTCCTCAAATGGGTCTGGGCGATAGCCCAGCGTTCCCCTTTCGCGAAGCGATTCCTCAAAAGTTGTCAGGGAGCGAAGCGTTACCTGACGGTGTATTTCCTCAAACCCGTTTTCATTTGTAAAAATCTATATGCAACCTCGAAGGGAGAAAACAACTATGTATATCGTAAACGAAGAAGATAAAGAGTATCGCTTTGGCGACAGCGGCCCCAAATACCTGATGAAAGGCCCGCGCATGAACTTCGCGCTTGTGCAGTTCCAGGCCGGTCAGGATTTCAAGGCGCACTACCACAACGTGATGGAAGAGAATTTCTACATTCTCGAAGGCGAAGTGGATATCGTTGTGGACGGCGTGGTCAACCATCTGCGTCCGGGCCAGATGATCCACATCGAGCCGGGCGAGATTCACTACGTCATCAACAATTCCGGCGCGCCGATGAAGATGATTTCCACCCTCGCGCCCTACACGAACCCGGACAAGGTGGACGTGGAGAACTACACGTACTAAGGGGAAACGTTGGGGCGTTGCCCCAAACCCCACCAAGAACCTGAGGTTCTTGGATTTCCCACCTTTTGATTGCTACGAAATCAAAGAAGAAAAGTAATATTTACGGAAAGAAGCGGCGTTCCCGTCAAACGGAGCGCCGCTTCTCTTACGTTTTTGATAAAAACCAATCTTCAACCGTTTCCAAACCCAAATCCGACAACCTGATTCCCATCGACCTTCAAATCGATCAATGTATAAATATCCGGCATACCGTCCCTGCGCATCTCATCCGTTGAATAAAAAGAAACCATATACGTAAGCGGCGCTTCGTTCTGCGGGATATAATTGCACTGCACCCATGTGCTGCACGCATCCAGCAATTCCCGCGTCACGGGTTCTTCGCTGCCGTTATACGTCGTTTGCTGTTCAAGCAAAATCCGCTTTGCTTCTTCCACAGCTTTTTCATAGGAAAGCTCGTCGTCCTTCGGCTCTGTGATGCAGTAATCGATGGCGTCGTCCTGAACGAATTCGTAATCTTCAAGGCTGCCTTTTACAAATCCGGTTTTTTCCGGCACATCCAACGTCCGTACATGAATCCAGCCGTTGTTGCAGCCCAAAATCTGCGTCCAGCCCAAGTTCGTCCGCGCGATTTCTTCGGATTGTGCGTCGCATGCCTTCATCACCCTGACCTCGCCCGTTGACGCATACGAAGTGATTCGGCCCAACAGCGTGCGAATTCCATCCTCGGTATAGGTCAGCGCATCAGCCTTCATATAGCCCGTCAGGCTGCCGCCGTCCTCGTCCCCCACACGCACGCAAGCCCAGTCGCCGTCCGTCTCCAGAACCTGCACGCGCACGCTCGGGAAATACGTCATCAGCACATTTCCGTTCGGCTGATCCAGCAGCTCCGCCATGCCGCGCGTTGCGGCCGGGCCGACCGTCGGCGTATCATAATACTCCGCCGCCCAATCCGCGCGCGTCTGCGTCGGGATTGCACCCGTCCACTGTCCGGCCTGCGCCGTCTGGCTGATCATCAGGCTCACTGCCAAAACCAACAACCCGATTTTCTTTTTCATGCTTCATCCTCCTTTTTCGGGGAAAAGCAAAAGCCCTTCCCGCGTCTCTGTCTATAAGACGAGCGCAGGAAGGGAAAAATTTCATATCGGAGAAAAATTTTTTTACAGCCTCTCGAAAACCTCGCCCAGCTTCTCATGAAGCGCAAGGTTAGCGATATCATCTCTCGGCGTAACGGTCTTATTGACGAGCACGAGCCGATTGCCGGGGTATTCGTCGAGGAACGCGGCGGCGGGGTACACCGTCAGCGACGTTCCGGCGACGATGAGCAGATCCGCGCGGCGAATCGCGTCGAGCGCGCCGCTGACGGTCAGGTTATCCAGCCCTTCCTCGTAGAGCACGACGTCCGGCTTGACCCGGCCGCCGCACTTGGGGCATTTAGGCACGTCGCCGAGCGTCAGCAGCTCCTCCAGCGTATACTTTGCGCCGCACTTCTGGCAGGTATTGCGGTGCACGCTGCCGTGGAGTTCATACACGTTCTTACTCCCTGCCATCTGGTGCAGACCGTCGATATTCTGCGTGACGACGGCGAGCAGTTTGCCCTCCCGCTCCCACTGGGCAAGCTTTCGGTGGACGATATTGGGCTTTGCGTTCGGGTAAAGCATGCGGTTACGGTAAAAATCGAAGAAAATCTCCGGGTGATGCACATAGAACGAGTGCGAAATGATGGTTTCCGGCGGATAGGCGTACCGCTGGCGGTACAGGCCGTCCTCGCCGCGGAAATCCGGGATGCCGCTTTCCGTTGACACGCCCGCGCCGCCGAAGAACACGATGCGCTTCGCTTCCTTCACCCACATCTGCAATTTTTCCATCTTCTGTTCGTCCATACCAAGCCACGCTTTCTACATTTCATCCGCTGCGCGGATGGTAAATTTTAAACACTCATTTTTTCCTCATGATTGCGCAGCAATCATGAATACGGGAGGTACAGGAACCTCAGGTTCCTGTCAGGGCGCGGGGCGGCGCCCCGCTCGTTCCCCCGTTACCCCAAAAGCTTCTCCGAGCGAATCTGTACGCCGAGCCGCTCCTGCGCCATCTGCCGAAGCGCTTCAAAGAGCGCGTCCGAACATTCGCCCGCTTCCGAAAGCGTCTCCAGCCCGCGCCGCATGATCGCCTGTAAATAACGCACTTCGCCCGCCGTCAGCCGCACTGCGCCGCCCAAACCGCAGCTTTTGCAAAGCATGCCGCCCGCCTCCGCGCCGAAATACGCCGCGTGGTCGCCGTCCGCCAGTCCGTCCAGCTCAATCGGCCTGCCGCACTGCGCGCACCGCCCGACCTGCGGCCTGAACCCCAGCAGCGACATCATGCCCATCAGGAACACCGCCGTCACCCGGCGCGGCGAAACCGTGTCGTAAGCCAGATACGCCAGCGACCGCAGCAGCAGCAGAAACAGCCGCTCGTTCTCCTGCGCGGGCTGCACCGCCGCGCTGCAAAGCTCCAGCGCATACACGCCGTGCGACAGCCGCTCGTAATCCGCACGCAGGGGATAATAGCTGTCCGTGATCTGGCAAGAAACCACCGTCGTCCGCTCCCGCGCCTGATAGAGCACGTATTCTCCCGAGCAAAACAACTCGCTGGCCGCCATCAGCGGGCTTTTCTGCCGCCTGCATCCCCGGCAGAGCGCGTCAATCCGCCCCAGTGTCGGGGAAAAGAGCGTCAGCATGCGGTCGTTTTCGCGATAATCGACGCGCCGCAGCACGATAGCGTTTGTGGTGATCTGCCCCATTTATTCTTCAACCTTCTGTTCCCGCTTCACCCGAGGGATAAACTGCGCGGCAAAGTCGCCCTTGCCCTTCTCCTTGACGTAGAAATACCCGATGATGGAGAAGATGACCGCGCCAAGGAAGTTGACCATCAAATCCTTCATCGTGTCAATCAGGCCGATATCCAGATAGCCGGCGAGGCCCAGCGCCTCCTGCGAGCCGTCGGAATGGACGATGATCACATCCGCGATATCCTTGACGGCGACGACCTTGTTGCTGCGCGTCTCGTCCAGCTCGACGGTGTAAATGCTGTTCACAACGGTGTCCTTCTGCATATCCCAGCCCATCACGCGGTCGCCCGTGTACTCGAAAAACTCCCAGAGCACGCCGACCGTCATCGAGAAGCAGAACGCGACGAGCGCCAGATACGCCGGCGACAGCTTGAAGGAAAAACGCTCGCTCTCGTTGAGCAGATCGACCAGCGCGAAACCGATAGCCGCGCATAGGAAGCCGTTGATCGTGTGCAGCATCGTATCCCAGTTGGGCACGCGGATGTAGAAGCTGTTCAGCTCGCCCAAGATTTCCGCCGCGAAGATGAACAGCAGAATGATGACCTCCAGCGTGGTCGGCAATTCGACGTTCAGCTTATGGGAAAAGAAGCTCGGCAGAATCATCAGCACGAGCGTCAGGCCGCACATGAAAACGCTTTCAAAATCGCGGCGCAGCGCCGCGCGGACGAGAACAAAGATCACCAGCGCACGCAGTACCAGATACACCGTCAGCGTCGTTTTGTTTTTGTAGATGGGTTCCTTTTTCTCGGGCTTGAGCTTTTTCCGCATCCCTTGCGCCTCCCGTTTTTTCTTCATTATAGCATAGTTTGAGCCGCTGATGTATCTTTTTTGCGCGCCAGTCAGCGCCAAATGCTTCGTCGGCCGATTTGCCCGTCTTTCCTGCATTTTTATTTTTACAATCCTGCAAATTTCAGGGGTGTACCCGCTTCTCGACTGACCGCCGTGAATTTTTGGAAAGTCGCAAAGTTTTCTTGATATTTTTAGAAAAAACAGTGTACAAATCGCGCTTTCCGTGCTATAATAGCTTCGCTTTAAGGGCTTGGGTCAATCCCCCGAGCCGTCACAATCCTTCATGATTTTGAATGTTTGAAAGAGAGGCAACATTATGCTGACTGTTCTTTTTGTGATTGTTTTCCTTGCGGCTTCCGTCGGTGCGATTTCCCTGCTGGATGGTCAGCGCGCTTCCCGCGAAGTGACGAGCTATCTCCATGAGGAATATCACATGGCGCGCGATTATCAGCCGACCATCGCTCAGCTGCGCAACATGTAATTCGTTTGATTGCTGCTCCTCCCCGTTGGGGAGGAGTTTTTTTTGTTGCTCCGCAGGCTCCAGCCCCGGGTGCAGGGCCGCAGCCCTGCTCGTTTCAATGGGGGTTATGGGGTTCTTAGGGGATTTAAGGGGGAGAAATCGAAATCTCCCCCTAATCCCCTAAGCCCAGCGGAGCGCGCTTCCTCGAAAGAGTTGAAATTCCCCCGCATCTTTGTTATCATGTTGGTTGAATCTATAAGGCAACCCAGCTTTTCTTCCGAAAGGAGTTCTGTTTATGTCCCATATTCCCGGCATGATCCGCGCGCTGTCCGCCGTGCCGCGCGTCCATCTGGCCGATCCGCAGGCGAACGCGCAGGAAATTCTCGACCTGCTGCATCAGGCGGATGCGCAGCGCGCCGAGCTTTGCGTATTCCCGGAGCTTTGCCTGTGCGGCTATACCTGCGCCGATTTACTGATTCAGCCCCCGCTGCTTTCCGGCTGTCTGCAAGCGCTCGAAACGCTGCTTGACGCATCCGTGCATGCGGCGTTTGTCGTCGGCCTGCCGCTGGAAATCGGCGGGCGGCTGTATAACTGCGCCGTCGCGGTCTGCGGCGGGCGGATTCTCGGCGTTGTGCCGAAAGAGCATCTGCCCAACAGCGGCGAGTTCTATGAAAAACGCTGGTTCGAACCGGGTCATTCCGCGCCGGAGAGCATGACGCTCTGCGGCCAGGCCGTGCCCGTCGGCGAAGAGTTGGTTTTCGACTGCGGCCGCTTCTCCTTCGGTATCGAGCTTTGCGAGGATCTTTGGGTGCCCGCGCCGCCGTCCGCGCGGCTGTGCATGGGCGGCGCGCTGATGATTGTCAACCCCTCCGCCTCCAACGAGCTGGTCACCAAGCACCGCTATCGCTGCGAACTGATCAGCCAGCAGAGCGCGCGCTGCCTGTGCGGCTACCTCTACGCGGGCGCGGGCTACGGCGAATCGACCACCGACCTCGTGTTCTCCGGCTATGCGGGCGTGTATGAAAACGGGCGCATGCTCGCGCAGAACGAGCGTTTTGCCCGCCAAAGCTCCTTCGCCGTTGCAGATGTGGATGTGGAGCGCCTGCGCTTCAAGCGCCGCCAGAGCCGCACCTTCGCCGAGGATGCGCCGCAGAACCTCCGCATCGTTCGCTTTGAGCTGGCCGAAAACGCGGACGACCGCCTGCTTCGCGCCGTTTCGCCGCTGCCCTTCGTCCCCGCCGGTTCGGAACGCGACGCGCGCACGGAGGAAATTCTGCTGATTCAGACCACCGCCCTGCTCACCCGCATGGAACAGGTGCATACGCAGAAGGCCGTGCTCGGCGTGAGCGGCGGCCTCGATTCCACGCTCACCCTGCTGGCCGCCGCCTATGCCTTCCGCCGCGCGGGCTACCCGATGGATGGGCTGGTCGGCATCACCATGCCCGGCATGGGCACCGGCAGCCGCACCCTGCAAAACGCGCTCAAGATGATGGAATTGATCGGCTGCACACCCCAAACCATCCCCATCGGCAAAGCCGTCGCCCAGCACTTCGAGGATATCGGCCAAGACCCCGAAAAGCATGATATCGCCTATGAAAATTCGCAGGCGCGCGAACGCACGCAGATCATCATGGACGTCGCCAACCAGATCGGCGGCCTCGCACTCGGCACCGGCGATTTGAGCGAGCTGGCGCTCGGCTGGTGCACCTATAACGGCGACCAGATGAGCATGTATAACATGAGCGCCTCCGTGCCCAAAACGCTGATTCAGCACCTCGTCCGTTACGCGGGCGGAAAACTCGGCGGCGAAATCGTCCCCGTCGTGGAGGATATCCTCGATACGCCGATTTCCCCGGAACTCATCCCCTCCAAGGAGGGCGAGCTGACCCAGCGCACGGAGGATACCCTCGGCGCGTATGCCCTGCACGATTTCTTCCTCTACCATATGATGGATAGCGGCGCTTCCCCGCGCAAGCTCTTCCCGCTGGCTAAAGCCGCGTTTGACGGCCAGTATGCCGACGACGCGATTCTCGCCGCCCTGCGCACGTTCGTCCGCCGCTTCTTCGCCCAGCAGTTTAAGCGATCCGCCATGCCGGATGGTCCGAAGGTCGGCTCGGTCAGCCTCTCGCCGCGCGGCGATTGGCGGATGCCCTCCGACGCACAGAATACCCTCTGGATGCAGGAAGTCGAGCAGCTCGAACGCCTGCACCCCTGAAACCGGCACGCGGAATTGTCGTCAGCGCCTTGCGCATTCGCCCAAAATATGCTATCATTTTCTTATTATATAGGTCGGACGTTCGCTTTTCGTCCGGCCGCGTACAGGAGGCGTATTTTTCATGCTGCTTGAAGGAAAAAAGGCGGTCGTGACCGGCGGCACCCGCGGCATCGGCTTTGCCATTGTGGAAACGTTCCTCAAAAACGGCGCGTCCGTCGCGCTCTTCGGCTCCCGTCAGGAGACGGTGGATAAGGCGCTGGCCAAGCTCAAAGAAGAAAACCCGGATTGGGACGTCATCGGCATGGCGCCCGACCTGACCGATTACGCCGCGGTGGATGCCGCGATGGCGAAAGTCACCGAAGCTTTTGGCCGCATCGACATCCTGGTCAACAACGCGGGCATCTCCGCGCGCGAGCCGCTGTATCAGTATGATCCCGCCGCGTTCAAGAACATCATGGATCTGAACGTGACGGCCGTGTTCAACGGCTGCCGCGCCGTTGCGCCGATCATGAAGGCGCAGGGCGGCGGCTCGATCATCAACACCAGCTCGATGGTCAGCCTGTACGGCCAGCCCTCCGGCGTGGGCTATCCGACCAGCAAGTTCGCCGTCAACGGCATGACCCGCAGCCTTGCGCGCGAGCTGGGCCGCGACAACATCCGCGTGAACGCGGTCGCCCCGGGCGTGACCCGCACGGATATGGTCGCCAACCTGCCGGAGGAAATGGTCAAGCGCGTCTGCGCGCCGATTCCCCTCCAGCGCATGGGCGAGCCGCAGGAAGTCGCCAATGCGTTCCTGTTCCTCGCCAGCGATCTGGCCAGCTATGTCACCGGCGAAATTCTGTCGGTGGACGGCGCGGCGCAGACCTGATGGTTTTGAGGGCGCTGCCCTCAAACTCCCGCCAGAAACCTGAGGTTTCTGGACTTCCCGCATAGCTTTAACATCCGTCTCAAAAAAAGGCGGATGTTTTTTTGAACGCCGCGTGACTTTTCCGCCCCGTCTGCGGTCTAATGGGTGTCGAAAGGAGGATTTCTCATGGAGAAAGAAACATTCGCCGCCGCCGTACAGGCGCGGCAGGATGCGCTTTTCCGCGTCGCCTATGCGATTTTGCAGAACCGGGAAGACGCGCTCGACGCGATGCAGGAAGCCGTTCTGCGCGCGTGGGCCTTCCGCCACAGGCTGAAAAACGAGGCGGTTTTCGGCACGTGGCTGACGCGCATCGTCATCAACGCCAGCCGCGACATGCTCAAAAAGCGCCGAACCGCCGCGCTTCCCGCTTCCGTATCCGCGCCGGAAACGCCCGCCGCGCTCGCCGAACTGTGCGCCCTGCCGGAGAAGCTGCGCCTGCCCGTCGTGCTGCATTACATCGACGGCTATGCCGTGTCGGAGGTCGCCGCCATCCTGCATCTGCCGCCCAGCACCATCCGCGGCAGGCTCGCCCGCGCGCGGAAGCAGCTTCGTCTCGAACTCACCGGGGAGGAGGATCATCATGCGTCTGTCTGAACTTCAACATGCCCTGCCTGCGCTATCCGACGTGGAGAAGGCCGCGCTGGCCGAAACGCTTTCCGCCCTGCCGGAAGCGCCGCGCCGCGCTTCCCGCCGCGTGCGCCTGATTCCCGCGCTGGCGCTGCTTCTGCTGCTTTTGGCCGCGCTGGGCTGTGCCGCCGCACGCGAACCGATTCTGAATTGGCTGCTGGGATTCGGCGCGTCCAACGAGGCGCTGGATGCGCTCGTTCAGCCGCTCGACGATTCCACGAACGTAAACGGCGTTACCGTCTCCCTTACGGGCGCGGTCTGCGACGGCCGACAGCTCATCCTTGCCTATTCGCTGGAAAACGCGCGCCCGGAAACGCCTATTTACGTCTCCGTCCGTGCGGTTCGCGTTAACGGCGTGGACGAACTGCGCCTCGATCCGACTTCTGCCGACGAGGAGGCGCTGCCCGTTCCGTTCACCAGCTTCCAAGACCCGGACAGCAACGAGCCGACGACGGAGAACCCCGTTGCGCGCGGCGTTTCCGTCTCGCTGACGCAACCGCTTGAAGCCGAAAGCGCATCCGTCGAGATCGAATTCGCCCTTTTGCGCGCCGCTGCCGACGGCGATGAACCCGCGCTCAAGCCTTTTGCCGTGCTGACCAAAGCGACGACCGTTTCCGTCCATCGCGCGACGCTCGATCTCGCGCCGGAAGCGCCGATTGCGCTGGATAACTGCGACGTCGTGTTCACCCGGTTCGCCCTCTCGCCGCTCTCCACCCGGCTGGATTTTGCGCTCATTCCGCGCGAAAACACGCGGGAAGCCGCCGAAACGCTGGCCGAAACCTACGGCGGAATCACGCTGTGCGACGCGGAAGGCCAGCCCGTCGCCTATCTCGATATGGATTGGCTTTCCTCCGGCGAACCGCAGGTCGAAGCGCGGGACGGGCAATGGCTCTGCGCGTACAGCGTCGATATGCCGGGGCTGGCGGATACGCCGGACATTCTCTGCCTCCGCGCGCAGGGAAAGGACGAAGCCGCCGAAACCTTCAATCGAAAAATGGCCTTCCCGACCAAGCAGGAAAGCCAGCATATGAATTAAAACTGCGCAGAAGCCGCTTTTCTTAAAAAAGGACGATTCCCTCCCTTCCGAGCGAATCGTCCTTTTGATTATTTCTTCTGTTTCTCGATTTTCTCAACTTTTTCGGCCTTTTCCGGGCTTTCCTGCGCATCCTCGCGCTTGATCTGTTTGCCCACAAGGCCGCCGGTTGAAACGTCCTTGATCATTTGGGGAATATCCAGCCCGACCGCCTGCTTGACCGCTTCAAACGATTGCAGCATCGTGCCCGCCGTATCGCGCGCCATTGCGGACGCGCCGCCCTCGCCGAAGAGGATGATCTTTTCCGTCTTGCTCAGCGGCTCGCTGACCGCCTGCGCAATCTGCGGCAGTTTATCCACAACCATTTCGAGCATCGCAGCCTGACCGTAAAGCTGCATCGCTTCGGCCTTGCGGCGGATGGCTTCGGCTTCCGCTTCGCCGCGCAGGCGAATGGCTTCCGCCTCTTTTTCGGCTTCGTAGCGCTGTGCGTCGGCCTTGGCCTGCCGCTCAAACTTTTCGGCCTCCGCTTCAAAGACGCGCGCGTCCTTTTCCGCGGCCGCTTTTTCGCGAATCTGCACGTTCAGCCGCTCGCGCTCGATTTCGACCTCCTGCTTTTTCAGCTCGGTTTCCTTCTCGAGGCGGGTCAGCTCAGCCGCGGCGCGCTCGGCTTCAAAGGTCTTGCGCACGCGCTCCTGCTCGATCCGATAGGCTTCGTCGGCCTTCGCCTTTTCCTGATCCGCTTCAATTTTATACCCGGCCTGAAGCAGCGCGAGCTGCTTATCCTGCTCGGCGATGGCGGCCTGCGCCTCCATCTCGGCCTTGTGGCCTTCCTGCTGCGCCTTTGCGCGCGCAATCGCCGCGTCGCGCTCCTTCTCGACGACGTTCTGCGTGGCCATCGTCTCGATGACCTGCCCGTCCTTATCCGAGAAATTCTGAATCGTCAGGTTGATGATTTCAAGGCCCATGTTGCCCATGTCGGCCATGGCCGCGCGGATGGATTCCTGCGCGAACTTATCGCGGTTCTGCACCAGCTCGGCGATGGTCATCTGGCCGATGATCTCGCGCATGTTGCCCTCCAGCACATCCTTGGCCAGCGCCTTGATCTGGTCGGCGTTATAATGCAGCAATTGCTCGGCCGCCGTCGCGATGGAAAGGTCATCCGAGCCGATTTTGATATTGGCCACCGCGTCAACCAGAACCGAGATGTATTCCTTGGTCGGAACCGGCTGCGCCGTTTTGATATCCACCTGCATCAGGCACATATCCAATTTATCAATCCGCTCGATCGCCGGAATGTAAAACGTCGCGCCGCCGCGCACGATGCGATAGCCGAATTTCTTGGCCGAAACCGTTCCGTCCGGGTTTCTGACCTTGTAATTCCGGCGCAGCAGACCCGAGATGATGAACGCCGTATCCGGCGGCGCAATTTTATAGCGCGGCACCAGCTTGACCAGCAGGAACAGAATCAGCAGCCCCAGCGGAATCATCCACCAATCCTGCATCAAAACGACCAGCATATCCTCCACGTTTTTCCCTCCCTTTCCGCGTTACACGCCCGAAAACGCGCTGTATCCGCCGTCAACAGGCAGCACAATGCCGGTGACAAAGCTGGCCGCGCGCTCATCGACAAGGAAGAGCATCGCGCCGATCAATTCTTTCAGCTCGCCATAGCGGCGCATCGGCGTGCCGTTCACGATATGCGCGCAGCGCGGGGTCGGCGTGCCGTCCGGGTTGAACTGGAGCGCGTGGTTCTGCTCGGTCATGAAGAAGCCCGGCGCAATCGCGTTCACGCGCACACCCGAGCGCGCCAGATACGTCGCCAGCCACTGGGTGAAGTTGGAAACCGCGGCCTTCGCGCCGGAATAGCCGGGGATGCGCGTCAGCGGGGTGAACGCGCTCATCGAGGAGACGTTGAGCACGCACGCGCCCTGCTGGCCGATCATCAGCGGGGTCATGATCTTGCTGGGCAGCCACGTGCCGCGCATGTTCAGGTCAAACTCCTTCTGGATATCCGCCGCGCCGACGTCGAAGAAGGTCTTTTCGCCCGGGTCGGCCATCTGATCCTGCGGGATCATCGCGCTCTTGACCGCGCCGCCCGCCGCGTTGATCAGAATGTTGAGCTTGCCGTACTTCTGCGCGATTTCATCCTTCACGCGCAGCATCGCCGCCTCGTCCGTCACATCGCCGGAAATCGCGTCCGCCTTGCCGCCGCCCGCGTTGATCTCATCCGCGACCTTCTGGCAGCGCTCCAGATTGCGCCCCAGCACGATCACCGTCGCGCCGCAGGCCGCCAGCGCCCGGCAGAACATGCCGCCGATGCCGCCGTTGCCGCCCGTCACCAGCGCGACACGATCCGAAAGATCCACATGAAACGGAATATCGTAATTGAAAGCCATTTTCTTCTCCTCCATTTGTATCGTGATTTGAAATCATCGTTCTTTGGGGCTATATTCTGCCTGTTCGCCAAAAAATCCTGCCAAAAAACAAAGTTGATCTTGGTTTCTTTTTTATCAATGGTCGGACGTCTTGAGATACCGCTGTTTTTTCTGCATCTTTTCCGCGCGCTTTCCCGTTTCTTTTCACCGTTTCGCTTGCCAAAAAACGAAAAGAAGCCTATAATGAATTTGTTTTTATTCCCCCATTTTTTATAACAGAAAAGGTGGATGTTTTTTGAAAAAGCTGCTTGTTTACATCAAGGACTTCCGGTTGGAATGTGTGCTTGCGCCGCTGTTCAAACTGCTGGAAGCCTCCTTTGAGCTGATCGTTCCGCTGATCATGGCGGCGATCATCGACAAGGGAATCCCCAACGGCGATACGGGCTTCATCGTGCGCATGTGCCTGTGGCTGGTCGCGCTGGGCGGCGTGGGCCTGCTCAGCGCCGTCACCGCGCAGTATTTCTCGGCCAAGGCGGCCATCGGCTTTTCCGCCAAGCTGCGCCATGTGCTCATGCAGCACATCCAGACGCTGAGCTATACGGAGCTGGATACGGTCGGCACCTCCACGCTCATCACCCGCATGAACAGCGACATCAACCAGGTGCAGACCGGCGTGAACATGTGCCTGCGCCTGCTGCTGCGCTCGCCGTTCGTCGTCTTCGGCGCGATGGTCATGGCGTTCACCATCGACACGCGCTGCGCGATGATCTTCGCGGGCGTGATCGTCGCGCTGTGCGTCATCGTGTTCACCATCATGCTCATCACCATCCCGATGTATCGCCGCGTGCAGGGTCAGCTGGACAGCGTGACCGCGACGACCCGCGAAAACCTGACGGGCGTGCGCGTGGTGCGCGCCTTCTGCAAGGAGGACGCGGAGAACGAAAAGTTTGAGCGCAAAAATCAGCTTCTCACCCGCATGCAGCTCGCCGTGGGCCGCATCTCCGCGATGATGAACCCGGTCACCTACGTCGTCATCAACGCGGCAGTGATCCTGCTGATCAACACCGGCGCGCTGCGCGTGCAGATGGGCGCGCTGTCGCAGGGTCAGGTCGTCGCGCTGTATAACTACATGAGCCAGATTCTCGTCGAGCTGATCAAGATGGCGAACCTCATCATCACGCTCACCAAGGCGGCGGCCTGCGGCGACCGCGTGGCCAGTGTGCTGGACGTTCGCTCCACGCAGCGGGACGGCGAAAAGGCCCCGGCCATCGACGCGCCGCACGGCAGCGTCGTGTTCGACGGCGTTTCCATGAGCTATTCCGGCGCGGGCGCGGAATCCGTTTCCGGCGTGAATTTCACCGCCGCGCCCGGCTCGACCGTCGGCGTCATCGGCGGCACGGGCAGCGGCAAGAGCACGCTGGTCAACCTCATTCCCCGCTTTTACGACGTGACAAGCGGCCGCGTACTGGTGGACGGCATGGACGTGCGCGACATCCGCAAGGAAGAGCTGCGCCGCCGCATCGGCGTCGTGCCGCAGAAGGCCATGCTGTTCAAGGGCACGATCCGCAGCAACCTGCTCTGGGGCAACGCGGATGCGACCGAGGCCGACCTGAACGACGCGCTCAAGGTCGCGCAGGCGCTCGACGTGGTTTCCTCCAAGTCCAAGGGGCTGGACGAGCCGGTCGAGCAGGGCGGCCGCAACTTCTCCGGCGGCCAGCGCCAGCGCCTGACGATTGCGCGCGCGCTCGTCCGCAAGCCGGAAATCCTGATTCTGGACGACAGCGCCAGCGCGCTGGATTACGCGACGGACGCGAACCTGCGCCGCGCCATCCGCCAGATGGAAAACCCGCCGACGACGTTCATCGTCTCCCAGCGCGCGGCCTCCGTGCGCTTCGCCGACCAGATCATCGTGCTGGACGACGGCCACGTCGCGGGCATGGGCACGCACGACGAGCTGCTCGCCTCCTGCCCAGTCTATCAGGAAATCTACGCGTCCCAGTTCAAGAAGGAGGGGAATTAAATGGCAAACGACAAGAAAAAGCCCTCCATCGCCTCGCAGGGCGCAGTCATGCGCCGCGTGCTCCAGTACATCGGCCCGCACGTCTCGCTGGTCGTGCTCTCGCTGGTGCTGTGCCTGATCAGCGTCGCGCTGACGCTGTATGTGCCGATTCTCGTCGGCCGCGCGGTGGACTGCATCGTCGGCCCGGGCGCGGTGGATTTCGCTGCCCTCATGCCGATTTTGATGACCATCGCCGTCTGCATCGTCATCACTGCGGCGGCGCAGTGGGTCATGAACGCGCTGCATAACCGCATCACCTACGACACCGTGCGCGATATCCGCCGCGACGCGTTCGCGCACATCCAAAACCTGCCGCTCTCCTACCTCGACGCGCACCCGACCGGCGACACGGTGAGCCGCATGATCGCCGACGTGGATACGTTCGCGGATGGCCTGCTGATGGGCTTCACCCAGCTTTTTTCCGGCGTGATGACGATTTTGGGCACGCTGGGCTTCATGCTGACGCTGAACGCGCCGATCACGCTGCTGGTCGTGCTGATTACGCCGGTTTCGCTGCTGGTCGCCAACTTCATCGCCAAGCGGACGTACACCATGTTCCGCCTGCAATCCACAACGCGCGGCGAACAGACCGCGCTCATCGACGAAGCCATCGGCGAACAAAAGCTTGTTCAGGCGTTCGGCCATGAGGAGGAAACCCTCGCCGCGTTCGACGAGGTAAACGAGCGCCTGCGCGACTGCTCGCTCAAGGCGACGTTCTTCTCCTCCCTGACGAACCCGTGCACGCGCTTTGTCAACTCGCTGGTGTATGCGGCGGTCGGCTTTGCGGGCGCGCTGGCGGCTGTCAGCGGCCGCCTGACCATCGGCGGCCTGTCCAGCTTCCTCTCCTATGCGAACCAGTACACCAAGCCGTTCAACGAGATTTCCGGCGTGGTGACGGAGCTGCAAAACGCGCTGGCCTGCGCGGGCCGCGTCTTTGAGCTGATCGACGAGCCGGCGCAGACGCCCGACCCGGCGGATGCGGAGCAGATCGACCGGCCCAGCGGCGAGGTTGCCATCGACCACGTGTATTTCTCCTATACCCCGGATCGCAAGCTGATCGAGGATTTTACCCTGCACGTTCAGCCCGGTCAGCGCGTCGCCATCGTCGGCCCGACCGGCTGCGGCAAGACGACGATGATCAATCTGCTGATGCGCTTCTACGACGTGGATTCCGGCGAAATCCGCGTGGACGGCCACGAGACGCGCCGCCTGACGCGCCACAACCTCCGCGAGAACATTGGCATGGTTTTGCAGGATACGTGGCTCTCCGCCGGAACGATCCGCGAGAACATCGCGATGGGCAAGCCGGATGCGACGGATGAAGAGATCATCGCCGCGGCGAAGGCCAGCCACGCGCACAGCTTCATCAAGCGCCTGCCGGACGGCTACAACACGGTCATCAGCGAATCGGGCGGCCAGCTCTCGCAGGGGCAGAAGCAGCTTTTGTGCATTGCGCGCGTGATGCTCTGCCTGCCGCCGATGCTGATTCTGGACGAGGCGACCTCCTCCATCGACACGCGCACCGAGTTGAAGATTCAGGAGGCTTTCGCGAAAATGATGGAAGGCCGCACAAGCTTCATCGTCGCGCACCGCCTGTCCACCATCCAGAGCGCGGACGTGATTCTGGTCATGAAGGACGGCCACGTCATCGAGCAGGGCAACCACGAATCGCTGCTGGCGAAGGGCGGCTTCTACGCGACGCTTTACCAGAGCCAGTTTGCGCAGTAACGCGGGGATGGGAAACGATGGGGCGTTGCCCCATACCCCACAAGGGAACTGAGTTCCCTTGACCTTCCATATTTGATTGCTTCGCAATCAA
>CAKTXH010000037.1 GCA_934630975.1 uncultured Clostridia bacterium
CCCAGCCTGCTGATCGGCCACACGCTGCTTTCGATTCCGTACATCATGCGCGTGGTTACGTCCAGCCTTGCGAACTTTGATTTCGCGGTGGAAGAGGCTGCTTGCAGCCTCGGCGCGACGCGGCAGTATACGTTCTTCCACATCGTTCTGCCCAACATCAAATCCGGCATTGCCTCGGCCTGCATCATGGCGATCATCAACTCGTTCAACAACGTGTCGCTGTCTGCCTTCCTGACCGGCCCGGGCGTGAACATGCTCCCGATTGAGATCATGGGCTATGTCGAGTATCATTTCGACCCGACCATCGCGGCGCTGGCGACCATCATGATGGTGGCGACGCTGGGCGTGATGCTGCTGATTGAAAAGACGCTTGGCTTGCAGAGCGTGGTGTAACCCCGGAGAGTTCCCCAAAACGAAAAAGAAAGACCAGAGCTGTCGGCTGAAATACCGCGCGGCTCTGGTCTTTTGTATGCAGATAGAAAGCGGTTACTTGCTTTCGTAAAGCGCCTTTACGCCCACAATGAACGAAGCGAGGATGAGGAAAAGATAAACGATTCGGACGATCATGGAACGTTCATCCCAGTTTTCAATGGCGATCAGCGCCCAGAGCGCGCCCTGAACGATCTGCACGGCGCCTTCCAGTTTCAGGCTGGCCTTTTTCTGAAACCTTGCAATCCACAAAGCGATGTAAATAACAAAAAGAATCACCAACAGAACCGTCGTTACCATATTGATTGCCTCCTCAAGATTTGATGGGTTAAGCTCAGTATACCACGCGTTTTGGCGGCATGCAATCCCCTGATACTCAAAAAACTCCGCCCGGCATGACAGCGATGCGGGCGGAGAATGGCGTTTACTTGATGCGGTGGCATGCGACGAAGTGATCCGGCGCGACTTCGCGCAGTTCCGGGCGCTCTTTGGCGCATTGCTCGGTCGCATACGGGCAGCGCGCGCGGAAGCGGCAGCCGCTCGGCGGATCAATCGGGGTCGGCACGTCGCCGGAAAGGTGGATGCGCTGGCTGGCCGCGGCCATATCCGGGTCGGGGATCGGCACGGCGCTCATCAGCGCCTGCGTGTACGGGTGCAGCATGTTGGAATACAGCTCCTGCACCGGCGCGCGCTCGACCATGCAGCCCAGATACATCACGCCGACGTTGTGGGAGATATGGCGCACCATCGACAGATCGTGCGAAACGAAGAGATACGAAAGCCCCAGCTTCTCCTGAAGCGATTCCAGCGTGTTGATGACCTGTGCCTGAATGGAGACGTCCAGCGCGGAGATCGGCTCGTCGCAGACGATGAACTCCGGGTTGCAGGCGAGAGCGCGGGCGATGCCCACGCGCTGGCGCTGACCGCCGGAAAACTCGTGCGGGTAGCGCTGGAGGTGATCCGGCTTGAGGCCGACGAGATCGACCAGCTCGCGCACGCGTTCGGTCTGATACTCTTTGCTTGCCCCGGCGTAACGCAGAGGCTCGGCGATGATGGAAGCGACCGTCATGCGCGGGTTCAGCGACGCATACGGATCTTGGAAGATCATCTGCATGCGGCGGCGGTAGGGCGCAAGCGGCTTTTCGCCGAGGTGGGCGATATCCTGCCGGTCGAAAAAGATCTGACCGTCCGTCGGCTCATACAGGCGGACGAGGCAGCGGCCAACCGTCGTCTTGCCGCAGCCGCTTTCGCCGACAAGGCCAAAGGTTTCGCCCTTCTTGATGGAAAAGCTGACGTCGTCCACGGCCTTGAGCAGCTTTTTGGGCTTGCCGCCGAGCGTGCGGCCAACGGGGAAATACATTTTAAGCCCGCGGGCTTCTACAATCGTGCTCATTCGCGGTTTCCCTCCCAAACGACGCGGGGCGCGCCTTCATCCAGCAGCCGGCAGCGCGCGCAGTGCGTATCCGACAGGCGGGTCATTTCCGGCAACGTGCTGTTGCAGATGTTCATCGCATACGGGCAGCGCGCCACGAACGGGCAGCCCGGCGGCGGCGCAATCAGGTCGGGCGGCGAACCCGGAATCGGAATCAGCTTGTGCTTTTCGCCGGATTTCTGCGGGATGGAGCGCAGCAAGCCCCAGGTATACGGATGCTTCGGTTCATAGAAGATTTCGCGAACCGTGCCCTCCTCGACGACAACGCCGCCGTACATGACCAGCACGCGCGAGCACATGCCCGCGATGACGCCGAGGTCGTGGGTGATCATGATGACGGCCGTGCCGAGTTTCTTTTGCAGGCTTTGCAGCAGGTCGAGAATCTGCGCCTGAATCGTCACGTCCAGCGCGGTGGTCGGCTCGTCGGCGATGATCAGGCGCGGATTGCACATGATGGCCATCGCGATCATGATGCGCTGGCGCATGCCGCCGGAAAGCTCGTGCGGATACTGCTTCATGCGGCTCTCCGGGTCGGGAATTTCGACCAGACGAAGCTTTTCCAGCACGATTTTGCGCGCTTCCGCTTTGGAAATGCCCTTGTGGATGCACAGCGGCTCGATGAGCTGGTCGCCGATGGTGAAAAGCGGGTTAAGCGAGGTCATCGGATCCTGAAAGATCATGCCGATCTGGTCGCCGCTGATTTTGCGGAACATTTTGGGCGTGAGCTGCGTCAGATCCGTACCGTCGAAGATCATCTTATCCGCGGTGATTTTGGCGTAATCCGGCAGCAGGTGCAGCACGGAGAGCATCGAAACGCTCTTGCCGCAGCCGCTTTCGCCGACGATGCCCACGGTTTCGCCTTCGTCCACATGCAGGTTCACGCCGCGCACGGCCTGCACCTTGCCGACGTGGATATCGAACGTCGTCCGCAGGTTTTCAATATCAAGGAGTCGTTGCATGGTAGCCTCCTGAGTGTCGTAGTATGGGGACGTTGGGCTGCCGCCCAAGCCTGCCTGGGGTCTTAGACCCCAGACCCCTTCTTTTTTTCATTGCTGCGCAATGAAAAAGGTGGGAAATCCAAGAACCTCAGGTTCTTGGCGGGGTTTGGGGCAGAGCCCCAACGTTCTTACTTCTTCAGTTTCGGATCGAGCGCGTCGCGCAGGCCGTCGCCGATGAAGTTCAGGGAGAACATCGTCAGGCTGATGGCCGCAATCGGGAAGAACATCTGATACGGCGCGCTGGTCAGCGTACCGATGGCGTCGTTGGCCAGCGAACCCCAGGAGGCCATCGGCTTCTGAATACCGATGCCTAGGAAGGAGAGGAACGCTTCGGAGAAGATCGCGCTCGGGATCAGGAACATCACCGAAACGATGATCGGGCCCATCGCGTTGGGCAGCAGGTGGCGCAGCAGAATCTGGAAATCGCTCGCGCCCGCCAGCTTGGCGGCCAGCGCGTATTCCTGATGCTTGAGGCTGACGACCTGCGAGCGCGTGATGCGCGCCGTGCCGACCCACGAGGACAGGCACAGCGCAATCAGGATGGAACGGACGTTCGAACCCATCAGCATCATCAGCAGAATGGTGTACAGCAGCGACGGCAGGGCGATGATGATATCGACGATGCGCATCATGATGTTATCGACCTTGCCGCCGAAGTAGCCCGCAATGCCGCCGTAGAGCACGCCGATGACCATGTTGACCAGCGCGGCCACCACACCGATGGAGAGGCTGATGCGCGCGCCGTAGAGCACGCGGACATACAGGTCGCGGCCCAGCGCGTCCGTGCCGAACCAGTGTTCCTTGGAAGGCCACTGGGCGATGGAGAAGAAATCGGCCTCGTCGTATTCATACGGGCAGAACATCGGCCCGAAGATGGCGAAGAGCGTCACGATGACGATCATCACCAAGCCGAACACGGCCAGCTTGTCCTTGCGGAAGCGCCGCCACGCGTCCTTCCAATAGGAAACGGAAGGGCGGGAAATCTGGTCGGCGGAGATGCTGGCTTTATCCAGCGGCTGATAAAGGGTATTGTTTTCCATATGATCCTCCCGGTCACTCGTCGAGCTTCACGCGCGGGTCGATGATGCCGTAAACCACATCCACAATCAGGTTGCAGGCCACGACGAACACGCCGAGGAAGATGGTGACGCCCATGATGATGTTATAGTCGCGCGCGGTGATGGAATCCACGAAGTATTTGCCCAGACCCGGAATCGCGAACAGGCGCTCGACGATGAACGAGCCGGTCAGCAGGTTGGCAATCAGCGTACCCAGATAGGTCACGACCGGCAGAATCGCGTTGCGCAGGCCATGCTTGAGAATGACCATGCGCTCGGCCACGCCCTTGGCGCGCGCGGTGCGGATGTAATCCTGCTGCATGACTTCCAGCATCGAGGAGCGGGTCATGCGCGCGATGTACGCGATGGGGGAGAAAGAGAGGCACGTCACCGGCAGAATGTAATGCTTCCACGAGCTCAGGCCGTAGGTCGGCAGCCACTTGAGCACGCCGGCAAACAGATACAGCAGCAGCACGGAGATGACGAACAGCGGCACGCACACGCCGATGGTTGCAATCACCATCGAAATGCCGTCGAACAAACTGCCGCGCTTGACCGCGGAGGTTACGCCCAGCAGCACGCCCACCACCAGCGACAGCAGAACCGCCAGAATACCGATGCGCGCGGAAATCGGGAAGCCGCGCTCGATCAGGTCGTTGACCTGCACGCTGGAGTTCTTATAGGAAATGCCGAAGTCGCCGTGCAGGATCTGGTCGAGGTAGGTGAAATACTGCTTATACAGCGGTTGATCCAGACCGTATTTCTCGTTAAGGCGCTGCATGACGGCCTCCGGCACGCCCTGCTCGCCCTTGGAAAACGGGCTGCCGGGAATGGCATGCATCAGAAAGAAACAGGCGGTGATCAGGATCAGGATGGTGATGACACCGGATAAAATACGTTTGGCGATGTACTTGCCCACGAGGCGTCCCCCTTTGAAAAAAATATGAAGGCGAAAGCCGGTTTTGAGTGTTCATAAAAAACGTTTGAAATCATTCGCATCCAAAACCATATACGATTATTATAAAGCGAAACCGTCAGAATTTCAATATGTTTCTCATTGACTTTGAAGTTTTTGAAGGAATTTAGTTTCGAAAATTCAGAAAATGAGCAAATTGCCGCCGCTATATTGACAAAAACGGAAGCTTTTGCTATGCTTAATACATATTCGGCCGAACTTGCTGCGCACGGGAGGCCGGAAAATTGAATCATGGGAGGATTTCAACATGAAGAAACTGCTTGCGCTGGCTCTTTGTGCCCTGATGATGGTTTTCGCCTGTGCCGCCGCAACGGCGGAGGCGACCATCACGTTCCAGATGGGCGGCGAGCCGGAATGTATGGATCCGACGATCAACGACTATTCTTCCGGTTCCTATGCGCTGCAAAGCCTGTTCCGCGGCCTCTATAAATATGATGCGGACGGCGCGCTCGTTCCGGCGATGGCCGAGAGCTACGAAGTTTCCGAAGACGGCTGCACCTACACCTTCAAATTGAAGGAAGGGCTCAAGTGGAGCGACGGCAGCCCGCTGACCGCGTATGACTTTGAGTATAGCTGGAAGCGCGTGCTCGACCCGGAAGTCGGCAGCGAAACGGCTTACACCCTCTACGGCGTGATCAAGGACGGCTACGAGTGCTTCGTGGATAAGACCGTCGCCGTTGACGATCTGCCGATCAAGGCGCTGGACGACACCACCTTCCAGGTGGAGCTGAAAGCCCCGGCCAGCTACTTCATCACCCTGACGGCCTCCACCGCGTTCATGCCGGTTTGCAAGGCGAACGTGGAGAAATACGGCGAGGATTGGTCGAGCAGCCCGGAAACCTACGTCTGCAACGGCCCGTTCATGCTGGCGGACATGAAGAAGGACGAGAGCTTCACCTTCGTCAAGAACCCGAACTACTACAACGCCGACGAAGTGCAGATCGACACCGTGAAGTACGTGTTCCTCAACGCGCCGGAGACGGTGAAGATGGCGTTTGACAACGGCGAGCTGGATATCGCCACCTCCGTCAACAGCGACGCGCTGAAAGCCTACACCGGCACGGATAAGCTGATGAGCTCCGACCGCATCGGCTACCGCTACTACGAGTTCAACTGCTCCAAGGAGCCGTTCAACGACGCCCGCGTCCGCCGCGCGCTGACGCTGGCGCTCAACCGCAAGATCATCACCGAAGGCATCCTTCAGGATCCGACCCTGCCGCAGCTCTACGGCTGGGTGCCCTACGGCATCAAGGACGTCGTCGATCCGAGCAAGGATTGGCGCGACGTCGTCGGCAATGCGTTTGACGAGGACATCGAGGAGGCGAAGGCGCTGCTGGCCGAGGCGGGCTATCCGAACGGCGAGGGCTTCCCGACCTTCTCCATCAAGTATACCCCGAGCACCGAGCTTGAGAACGTCGCGCAGGCGATGGCCGCGATGTGGAAGCAGTACCTCGGCCTGAACTGCGAAGTGACCGCCGTGGAGAGCGGCGTGTATTGGGCGGACGAGGGCACCCGCGCGACGGGCGACTTCGAAATCGCTTACATGGGCTACACGCTGGATTACGCCGAGCCGAGCGCCGCGTTCGCCGTGCTGGAGAACGCCGAAGGCAAGGCCAAGACCCGCTGGGATTGCCCGGCCTACCTCGAGCTTTGCAACAAGATGCGCAGCAGCATCGCGGGCGAGGAGCGCGAGGCGCTGTATAAGGAAGCCGAGGCCCTGCTGGCGCAGGAGTGCCCGGTCATGCCGATTTACAACTACGTCGCGACGGCGCTGGTTTCCGAGCGCGTGAAGGGCTTCACCCGCAACGCGAACGGCCACCCGAACTTCGAGTATTGCACCATCGCGGAATAAGCGAAAAACCATGAGGAACGCAGGGCAGACGCTCTACGTTCTTTTTATACGGCCACAGTCATCAGACCACTTGTCAATCCATTACAGAAAATTTACCGAAATTCAAACGAAAATACTTGAAAGCCGCTTGAGATTCGGCTATACTAAACATAGTTATTGCCTAAAATTTCATTTCTTCGGAGGTTCATATGGGAAATAATGCCATCGTCGGCCAGAGCGGCGGCCCGACGTCCGTGATCAACGCGAGCCTTGCGGGCGTGTTTCAAGCCTGCGTGATGCGCGGCGCAAACCGCGTTTACGGCATGCTCAACGGCGTGGAGGGCCTGCTCGACGAGCGCGTGACCGATTTGACCGCGACGCTGGGTTCGTCCCTTGAAATCGAGCTGCTCAAGCGCACGCCTTCCTCTTATTTGGGAAGCTGCCGCTATAAACTGCCGGACAGCCTGACACACCCGGAGGTTTACGAAAAGCTGTTCGCCATCCTCAAAAAGCTGGATATCGGCTACTTCTTCTATATCGGCGGCAACGACAGCATGGATACGATCAGCAAGCTGAGCGATTACGCCAGGCGCATCGGCAGCGACATCCGCTTCATGGGCGTGCCCAAAACCATCGACAACGACCTGATGCATACCGATCACACGCCGGGCTACGGTTCGGCGGCGAAGTACATCGGCGTGGTGATGAAGGAGATCATCCGCGACGCGACGGTCTACGGCACGAACTACGTCACCATTGTGGAAATCATGGGCCGAAACGCGGGCTGGCTGACGGCGGCGGCGGCGCTGGCGCGCGGCGAGGACTGCGAGGGCGTGAACATGATCTGCCTGCCGGAAGTGCCGTTCAACGTCGAGCATTTTATCGACAAGGTGGAGCGGATGCAGCGGGAGAGCAAGTCCGTCGTCATCGCCGTCAGCGAGGGTGTCAAGCTGGAAGACGGGCGCTATGTCTGCGAACTTTCCGACGACGCGCACTTTGTGGATGCCTTCGGCCACAAGAGCCTGACCGGCACGGCGCGCTATCTGGCCAACCATGTGGCGGGCAAGCTGAAAACCAAGACGCGCTCCATCGAGCTTTCCACGCTCCAGCGCTGCGCGGCGCATGTTTCCAGCCGAACGGACATCACCGAGGCCTATCAGGTCGGCGGCGCGGCGGCCAAGGCGGCGTTTGAAGGTCACACGGGCGAGATGGTCGCGCTTGAGCGCATCTCCAACGATCCGTACCAGTGCACGACGACGCTGGTGGATATCCACAAGATCGCCAATTTTGAAAAGAAAGTGCCGCTCGAGTGGGTGAACGCCTATCACACGGACATGGGGCCGGAGTTCCTGCAATATGCCCGCCCGCTGATTCAGGCGGAGCTGACCCCGGTGTATATCGACGGCCTGCCGAGACACATCTTTATGAAATAACTCCTTCAGTCACGGCTTTGCCGTGCCAGATCCCTCTAAGAGGGAGCCTTTTGGTATAATCAGCGAAACAAAGAAGAGCAACACGGGTATTCACGAAAATGCCTGAGTTGCTTTTTTGATTACTTACATTGATGTGCGATTATACCAGAAAACGAAAGAAGGTAAACGGCGTATGATTCAGAATACCGTTTATTTTGTGTTAAAGAAATCAAAAAAAGCGTCAAAAAATGGAAACATCGCTATGAAAGCGCGGCTCGTTCGCATAAAATAAATATCAAACGGCTGACGGATAAAGGCCGAACAAAGGAGGAAGTGTGTTATGCAAACGGGTCGGACGGGGAAAGGAGGAGCGCCCATGAACCAAAGCGCTCTGGCGCGCAGGCTGGTGAAGCTCAACCACATGACGCACAGGATCGTGCTGTTCATCGCGCAGGCTTCCATTTTGGCGATGGTCGCCATCGTGACGCTGACGGTCATTCTGCGCTACTGCTTCAACACGGGCTTGTCGTGGGCGGAGGAGGTGCCGCGCCTGCTGGTGACGGTGTTCGCCTTTATCGCCTGCGCCATCGGCGTGCGCGATCACATGCACGTCGCGGTGAATGCGGTTTACAACAAATTCCCGGTCGGCGGAACGGGGCGGAAGGTGCTCGACAATCTGACGGATATCGTGGTGCTGCTCTGTGGGCTGTTCATGCTGTTCAGCGGCGGCGCGCGCACGATCAAGCTGTTCAGCCTGCCCGGCGTGCTGCCGATCACCGGCATTTCCACCGCGTGGCAGTATCTGCCGATCCCGGTGGCGGGCTTTGTGATGAGCTTTGACTCGATTCTCTTCCTGACGGGCATTATCTCCCGCGACGATCTGCTCTATTCCGAGCCGGAAGTGGATTTTACCGATGAAGCGGCCGTTGCCGCCATGACGAAGGAGGCGGAGACGAAATGACGACCGCGACGTTGGCCGGTTTGGTTTTGATCGGCGGATTTGTGCTTTTGCTGCTGCTGCGGGTGCCGATTTCCTTTGCGATGCTGCTTGCGACGCTGGGCAGCGCGCTGGTGACGGGCACGAATTTCTCCGTTCTCGTCCGTCAGATGGTAGACGGCGCGAACAACTTCTCGCTGCTCTCGATTCCGTTTTTCATCGTGATGGGCGAATTTATGAGCGCGGGCGGCATTTCCGAAAAGATTGTCGATCTGGCGAATCTGGCGGTCGGCCGCTTCCGCGGCGGTCTGGCCTACGTGAACGTGCTGGATTCGATGTTCTTCGGCGGCATCTCCGGTTCCGCCGTGGCGGACGTTTCCTCGCTGGGCACGATCGTCATCCCGATGATGGTCAAGCAGGGCTATGACGAGGATTTCTCCGTCGGCCTGACGGTGACGACGGCCTGCCAGGGCGTGCTCATCCCGCCGAGCCACAACATGGTCATCTACGCTTTGGCGGCGGGCGGCGTTTCCATCGGCACGCTGTTCATGGCGGGTCTGCTGCCGGGCATCGCGCTGGGCTGCGGCATGATCATCATGTGCATGCTGATGGCCAAGCGCTATAACTTCCCCAAGGGCGAAGGCGTGGCCAAGGGTGAAGGCATCAAGATTCTGCTGCGCGGCATCCTGCCGATGATGACACTGATTATCATCATGGTCGGCACGGGCGCGGGCGTGTTCACGGCGACGGAAGCTTCCGCCATCGCGTGCGTGTACACGATGTTCCTGTCGATGGTGGTTTTCCGCTCGGTCAAGCTGCGCGACGTGGGCGGTATTCTCAAAAACAGCCTCAAGACGCTGGCCATCGTCATGACGCTGCTGGCGACGGCGAAGGCGTTCGCCTACATGATGACCGAGCTGCGCATCCCGGCGGCGATTTCCAACGGCCTGCTGAGCATTACGGATAATAAGTATGTTCTGCTGCTGATTATCAACGCGCTGCTGCTCCTGCTGGGCTGCTTTATGGATATGGCTCCGCTGATTACGATTATGACCCCGATTCTCGTGCCGGTTGTGACCAACCCGGCCATCGGCATGGATCCGGTGCACTTCGGCGTGGTGCTGATCTTCAACCTTGCCGTCGGCCTGTGCACGCCGCCGGTCGGCAGCGCGCTGTTCGTCGGCTGTGCCATCGGCAAGACCCCGATTGAGCGCACGGCGAAGAACATGCTGCCGCTGTACGCGGTGATGGTGATTGTGCTGCTGCTGGTCACCTATATCCCGGAGATTTCGCTGCTGCTGCCGCGCCTGCTGATGGGATACGGCACATAACGAAAAAGAAACAACTGTCAAGAAATCGAAATTCGAATATGCAAATTGGAGTAATATTTCGAATGCTTATTGACAAGAACGCCAATCAGCGTGTATAATATCGTCAGACGATTACAAAAAAGCGCGACGAATTTTGAAAAACGATCGGCATGAATCTATCCGCACGGGGGACGAAAGACGTGCGGTGGAGAATAAACAAAATGGAGGATTACCCACAATGAAAAAGCTGCTTACTCTTGCTGTTGCCGCCGCGATGACCCTGTCCGTTGCCGCCGCGAGCGCCACGACCCTCAAACTGAGCGAAGTGCATGCCGAAGGCTACCCGACCACGCTGGCGGATCAGGAATTCGCGCGCCTGATCGAGGAGAAGACCGAGGGCCGCATCAAGGTCGAAGTGTATTCCGGCGGCCAGCTTTACGGCGAGGAGACCGGCTCCATCGAGGCGCTCCAGCTCGGCGATATCGCGTTTGCGCGCGTGTCCGCTTCCCCGGTGGCCAGCTATGTGCCGGCGCTGAACGCGATTCAGATGCCGTATCTGTATAAGAACGCCGACCATATGTGGGCGGTGCTCGACGGCGAAATCGGCCAGGACATGCTGGCGCAGATCGAGGCTTCCGGCTCCGGCCTGGTCGGCCTGTGCTGGTATGACGCCGGCGCGCGCAGCTACTACACCACCAAGAAGGTCGCTTCCGTCGCCGACATGAAGGGCCTCAAGATCCGCATGCAGAACAACGCCATGATGGTTGACATGACCAACGTGCTGGGCGGCACCGGCGTGACCGGCATCGGCCCGAACGAGGTTTACTCCGCCATCAAGCAGGGCACCATCGACGGCGCTGAGAACAACTGGCCGACCTACCAGAACATGGGCGACTACGAGGCCGCGACCTTCTACGTGCTTGACGAGCACACCCGCGTTCCGGAAATCCTGCTCGCCTCTGCTGAGGTGCTGAGCAGCCTTGACCCGGCGGACGTTGAGATCATCAAGCAGTGCGCGATCGAGACCGAAGCCTATGAGAAGGCGAAGTGGGCCGAGAAGGAAGAATCCGCCGAGAAGATCGTCCGCGAAGCGGGCTGCACCATCGTCGAGCTGACGCCGGAAGCCTACGCCGAGTTCCAGGCCGCGATGACCAACCCGAGCGACGCGCTCGGCGGCCAGAGCCTCTATGAGAAGTATGGTGCGAAGTATCAGGACGTCATCGACGCGATCACCAAGGTCGGCGAGGCGTACTAATCTCTGAGCGATGCACTCTGGGGGACGACCCTTCGGGTCGCCCCTCTTTTTTACAAAGTCATCTTAACGAAATCGAAATATTGAGTTAGGAAAACAGAATGTGAGCTTTACGATTTCTGAACAGAAGGTTCTGAATTCGGAGGATGAATATGAAAAACGTTCAGAATGCGCTGCGCAAGGTGCTTGTGCCGCTGAATCACTTTGTCCATCGGATTGTGCTGCTGATTGCGCAGATTTCGATGATGGCGATGGTCGCGATTGTCACGCTGACAGTCGTGCTTCGCTACTGCTTCAACACCGGCCTGTCGTGGGCGGAGGAAGTGCCGCGCCTGCTGGTCACGCTCTTCGCCTTCATCGCCTGCG
The DNA here is from genome assembly GCA_934630975.1 of uncultured Clostridia bacterium. Lineage (GTDB taxonomy): Bacteria > Bacillota > Clostridia > Christensenellales > Aristaeellaceae > Ventricola. The sequence continues at coordinate 12,002 of CAKTXH010000037.1, forward strand.
CCATCGGCGTGCGCGACCACCTGCATGTGGCCGTCAACGCGGTCTATAACCAGCTTCCCGTCGGCGGCAAGGCGCGCAAGGCGCTCGACGTGCTGACAGATGTGGTGGTGCTGCTGTGCGGCCTGTTCATGCTTTTCACCGGCGGCGCGCGCACGGCGAAGCTCTTCAGCATGCCGGGCACGCTGCCCATCACCGGCATTTCCACCGCATGGCAGTATCTGCCGATTCCGATCGCGGGCTTTGTGATCACGTTTGACTCGATTCTCTTCCTGACGGGCATTGTCAGCCGCGACGACCTGCTGTATTCCGAAAAGGAAATCGACTACACCGACGTGGCCGCGCTCAAGGAAATGGAAAAGAAGGAGGCTGAACACAAATGACGACGGCAACCCTCGCCGCAATCGTGCTGATTGGCGGCTTTATCGCACTAATGCTGCTGCGTGTGCCGGTGTCCTTCGCGATGCTGCTTTCTACGCTGGGCTGCGCGCTGGTCACGGGCACGAATTTCTCCGTGCTCGTCCGCCAGATGGTGGACGGCGTAAACAACTTCTCGCTGCTTTCCATCCCGTTCTTTATCCTGATGGGCGAAATCATGGGCGCGGGCGGCATTTCCGACAAGATCATTGATCTGGCGAACCTCGCCGTCGGCCGTTTCCGCGGCGGTTTGGCTTACGTGAACTGCCTCAGCTCCATGTTCTTCGGCGGCATTTCCGGCTCTGCCGTGGCGGATGTTTCCTCCCTCGGCTCCGTCGTCATCCCGATGATGAAGCAGCAAGGCTACACCGATGATTTCTCCGTCGGCCTGACGGTGACGACCGCCTGCCAGGGCGTGCTCATCCCGCCGAGCCACAACATGGTCATCTATGCGCTGGCCGCGGGCGGCGGCGTTTCCATCGGCTCGCTGTTCATGGCGGGCGCTGTGCCGGGGATTCTGCTGGGCTGCGCGATGATGGCGCTGTGCTTCTTCATGGGCAAGAAGTATAACTTCCCCAAGGGCGTGACCGTTCCGTCCGAGCAGAAGAAGAGCGTCATTCTGCGCGGTATTCTGCCGATGCTGACGCTGGTGATCATTCTGGTCGGCACGGGTCTGGGCGTGTTCACCGCGACGGAATCTTCCGCCATCGCCGTGGTGTATACGATGTTCCTCGCGTATGTGGTCTTCCGCGATGCGAAACTGCGCGACTTCGGCAAGGTGATCAAGAACGCGCTCAAGACGCTGGCCATCGTGATGACGCTGCTGGCGACGGCGAAGGCGTTCGCCTACATGATGACCGAGCTGCGCATCCCGGCGATGATCACCGAGGTGCTGCTGGGCGTGACGAACAACAAGTACGTGCTGATGCTTATCATCAACGTCCTGCTGCTGCTGCTGGGCTGCTTCATGGATATGGCGCCGCTGATTACGATCATGACGCCGATCCTCCTGCCGGTCGTCACCAACCCGGCCATCGGCATGGACCCGGTGCATTTCGGCGTGGTGATGATCTTCAACCTCGCCGTCGGCCTGTGCACGCCGCCGGTCGGCAGCGCGCTGTTTGTCGGCTGCGCCATCGGCAAAACCCCGATCGAGCGCACCAGCAAGAACATGCTGCCGCTGTACGCCGTGATGGTGGCGGTGCTGCTGCTGGTCACCTATATCCCGGAGATTTCCCTCTGGCTGCCGCGCCTGACCGGCTACGCGGGCTAAACGCAAAATGCGACGCTCTCCCCAAACCGGGGAGGGCGTTTTTTGCGCGGTACGCGGAAAAGCAAGAAAAGATTGACAGAAGGATTTCGGCGGGCATAGAATAAAGCCGGTTTGGTAAGATCACGAGCGAACGAAGGAGAACGGGATATGACGCGCTTTGAACGGCTGTACGGCGTTGCGATTACAAAGCGGAGACAGAGGGAAATCACGCTGGCGCTGATGGCACTGGAGATCATTTTCGCGTTCTCCTATCTGGGCTTTATCATCATTCCGCCGATTTCAATCACGACCATGCACCTGATGGTGTTGATTGCCGCGATGATTTTGGGCACGAAGGAGAGCGCGGCGGTTTCGCTGATCTTTGCGCTGACCTCCATGTGGCAGGCCAACGTATCCGGCGTGCAATACAGCGACGTCATTTTTTCGCCGATTCGCAGCGGAGAAGCGGTTCGCTCACTGCTGCTCAATTCATCCCGGATCATCGGCGGATTGGCGGCGGGCGGGCTGTTCGAGCTGTGCTTTGCGAAAAAGAGGGAGCATGTTTACGGCTGGATTGCGCTGACAGCCGTTGCGGCGACGTGGATTTTTGGCACGCTGACCTATCTGTTTATGGCGCTGCTCTTCCCGAAAACGGGCGTGACCGTGCCGATGGCGCTGACGGCGTGGCTGGAGCCGAGCAATCTGGCGGTGTATATCCTGACGGCGGCGGTGATGCCGCTGACGCATTTCGCGCTGTCGCGCAAACCGGTCAAGCGCTATCTGAAAATGGTCGTCGGGGTAGAGGGACATTTCAAAGCGCGCGGCATGCATGCTTATTACATCATGGTCGCGTCGGCCGCGGCGCTCTGCGTGGCAGTGATGCTGCATCTGCTGGATCGGCTGAAAATCGTGCTTGGTCAGGAGCGGGTGCGGGCGACCTTTGCCTTCGGCACGAAGGAAATGCAGATTCTTTCCCAGTTTTACTGCGCGTTCAGCGGCATTTTGCTGCTGCTGTATATTACGGTACGCTGGATCGGCGAATATCACGCGGCCAAGAGCGTCTCCTTGCAGCGGGAAACGGACGCGCTGGAAAAGCTCAGGGCCGAGCAGGCGCTGAACCAGAAATTGCAGGAACAGAACGCCATGCTGGAAGAACAGCAGAGCCAGCTCAGGCAGGCGGCGGCGCGCGCGGAGGAAGCCCAGCGCCGGAGCCAGCAGCTCACGGAGGAGGCCAGAGCGGCCAACGCCGCGAAGACAAACTTCCTTTCGCGCATGACGCACGACATTCGAACGCCGCTCAATGGTATCATCGGCCTGCTTAAAATCGACGAAATGCACCCGGACGACTTGGCGCTGATTCAGAGCAACCAGAAGAAGATGATGGTTTCGGCCAAGCATCTGCTGTCGCTGATCAACGACATGCTGCAAATGAGCAAGCTGGAGGAAGGGGAATATGTGCTCTCCCGCGAATGGATCGACCTGAACGAGATTTCGCGGGATCTGCGCACGATTGTCGGCCAGCGCGCGGCGGAAGCGGGCGTGACCCTCGAGAACGAAGGCGGCTTCGACAACGCGCCGCACCCGTATGTGTACGCCAGCCCGCTGCACCTGCGGCAGATTTTCCTCAACATTTACAGCAACTGCATCAAGTATAATCAGGTCGGCGGCAAGGTGAATATCCGGCTGGAGGATTTGGGCGCGCAGGATGGCAAGGTGACTTATCGCTGGACGATTCACGATACGGGCGTCGGCATGAGCGAGGCGTTTCTGGCGCACATCTTCGAGCCGTTTGCGCAGGAGAACAGCGACGCGCGCAGCGTGTACCAGGGGACGGGGCTGGGCATGACCATCGTCAAGAGCCTTGTGGATAAAATGGGCGGCACGATCCGCGTCAGCAGCGAAAAGGGAAACGGCTCGACGTTCGTGGTGACGCTTCCCTTTGAAATCGCCGAGGAAAAGCCGAGAACGCAGGAGAAGGGCGAGAAGCCGAGTATCCACGGGCTGAAACTGCTGCTGGCGGAGGATAACGAGCTGAACGCGGAAATCATCGAGCGGCTGCTCAGCGACGAGGGCGCGCATGTCAAACTGACCGGCAACGGCGAACAGGCGCTCGAGACCTTCAGGGCGAATCCGCCGGGCACGTTCGACGCGATTTTGATGGATGTGATGATGCCAGTGCTGGACGGGCTTTCCGCCACCCGCGCCATCCGCGCGCTGGATCGGGCGGACGCGAGAACCATTCCCATCATCGCCATGACCGCGAACGCCTTCGAAGAGGACGCGCAGAAGTGCATAGGCGCCGGCATGAACGCGCACCTGCCCAAGCCGCTGCAAATGGAAATGGTTGTGGCGACGATTGCAAGGTGCTGCAAACCATAAAAAAGGGTGGACGCTGAAAGATGCGCCCACCTGTTTTGTTGCGCAGAAAAGTTTTTTCGACAAACATGCAACTTTTTGGCCGTTCCGTTCGTCTAATGGATAGAGGACATCAACGGATGAAGTCCGTGCGCATTTTCGGCTTCTCCATTTCGGGCGGAAGCAGACCGTTTTCGCGCGCAAGGGCGAAGGCGCGGATCATGTACGCCATATTTCTCCCCAACATGCGCATGATCTGCATGCCTTCTTCATCCTTGCGGACATCCTCCGGCGTGCTGCCGTGCACCATCGGCCAATATTGGCTGGGCGCGATGGGCATGCCGCAGATCATAAAGTATTTGGAAAGCTGGTCGAGCGTGGCGGTCGTGCCCGCGCGGCGCGCGCTGCAAACGGCCGCGCCGACTTTCGCGCGCATCTGGCTGCCGCCCGCGTAGAACATGCGATCCAGAAAAGAGGTGATGCTGCCGCCTGCCGCCGCGTAATGAACCGGCGAGCCGACGACCAGACCGTCGCACGCCTGCATCTTATCCAGCGCGGCGTTCACCAGATCATCCGCAAAGACGCAGCGACGCTTGCCGTTTCTGGCGCAGCCGCCGCAGCCGATGCAGCCGCGGACGGCTTGATTGCCGATCCACAGAATTTCCGTTTCGACGCCGCTTTCCTCAATCGCATGGGCGACTTCGCAGAGCGCGGTATAGGTGCAGCCGTGTTCTTTGGGGCTGCCGTTGAGCAGAAGAACCTTCATGACGCGTTTCCTCCCCGGGGCTTTTTTCCCATTATACGCCCTGAACGGGCGGGAGGCAAGAAGAGTTAAGCGACAAATGTTTCGCGAATTTGTGGGTTATGGCTTGAAGGGATGCGCCAAATCCTGTATAATATCCTCGAAACCAATCGAATTGATTCGAGGAGGATGTTTGGATATGGGTGCTACGCTTTTGATTATGGCTGCCGGCATGGGTTCCCGTTACGGCGGAAACAAGCAGGTGGACGGCCTCGGCCCGAACGGCGAGATTCTGATGGAGTATTCCATCTATGACGCGATTCGCGCGGGCTTTGACAAGGTTGTCTTTGTCATCAAGCCGGGCATGAAGGAGATGCTGGCTTCCATCTGCGGCGACCGCATCGCCAAGAAGGTGAAGGTGGATTACGCCTTCCAGGATTTCTCGAGCGTTCCTTCTTTCTATCATATTCCCGAGGAGCGCACTAAGCCGTTCGGCACGGTGCATGCGGTGCTCGTGGCGCGCGACTACATCGACCAGCCGTTCGCCGTCATCAACGCGGACGACTACTACGGCGTATCCGCGTTCAGCACGATTTATGAAAAATTGCAGACGCTGGCGCCCGAGGGCGAGGCGACGATGGTGGGCTATCAGCTGCAGAACACCGTTTCCAAAAACGGCACGGTGTCCCGCGGCGTCTGCCATGCGGTGGACGGCAACCTCGACAAGGTTGTCGAGACCCTCAAGATCAAGCTTTGCGAAAACGGCGAAATCCGCGACATCGGCGCGGGCGAGCCGGGCGAACTGCTGGATCCTCTCGCGCCGGTCAGCATGAACTTCTGGGGCTTCACCCCGTGGATTTTCAGCAAGCTGGAGGAATATTTTGCGACGTTCCTCAAAGGGCTTGCGCCGGATGCGATCAAGGCCGAGTGCCTGCTGCCGGTGTTTGTGGACGATCTGATGCACAAGGGCGAACTGACCGTCCCGATGCTCACCACCGACGCCGTGTGGTTTGGCGTGACCTATAAGGAGGATAAGCCGTTCGTGCAGGCGGAACTCCGCAAGCTGCACGACAGCGGCGTGTATCCGGCTTCGCTTCACGAGTAATCAGCGAACAGGGAAAATCCCGTGCGGTCACCGGAAGGCATCGCATGGGATTTTTGATTTGACAGGGAAAGAGCATGAAATTCAATCTGACCAAGGAAGAGATGCACGACCACCTCAAGGTGAAAAAGGCCGCGCTCATTTCCATCGCCATCAACGTGCTGGAAATCATCGCCGGAATTGTGATGCTCGCGCTTGTGCGCAAAATGCTGCTCGGCGGGGTAGAGGAGAGCATCGTGCGGATGGTGTCGCTGCTGTGCTTCACCATCGTCGGCTGGGGCGCGCTGACGGATATCGGCGCGTCGCTGACCAGCCTGCGCATGGTGCGCCGCACGCAGGAGCTTGAGGACGCGTATACCCAGCTTGAGGATCTCAACCGGGAAATGCGCGCCCAGCGGCACGACTTCATGAACCACATTCAGGTGGTATACAGCCTGATTGAGATGAACGAGCCGGGCGAAGCGATGGCCTATATGGATAAAATCTACGGCGACATGCAGCGCGTGAGCCGCATGATGCGCACGGCCTGCCCGGCGGTTAACGCGCTGATTCAGGCGAAGGTGGTCGAGGCGAGCCAGCGCGGCGCGGAGCTGAAACTTTCCATCGCGGCGAAGTGGGATGATCCGCTGATGCCCGCGTGGGAAATCTGCCGCGTGCTGGCCAACCTCATCGACAACGCGCTGGATGCGGCGACGAGCGCCGAGCTGCCCGCGGGCGAAAAGCCGACGGTCGAGCTGGTTTTGGGCGAGGATCTGCGAAGCTGGTTTTTCTCCGTGCGCAACAACGGCCCGGCCATCCCGGAAAAACAGCGCGCCAAAATCTTCGAGCCGGGCTTCACCACCAAGAAGACGGGGCAGGGCATGGGTCTTTTCATTGTCAGCCAGACGGTTTCGGAAATGGGCGGCCGGATCACGGTGGAATCCCACGACGGGGACACGGTGTTCTCCGGCTTTGTGCCGCGCAAGCGGCTGAAGCTGGGCGACGGCGCGGAAACCGAGCCTAAAGAAAACGCGCCGGACGACGAACGACAGGTTAAATATGAAGAAAATGCGAAAAAGGATGACAATTCCATAAACGAATCCGACGCAAACAGTTGACAAATTAACAAATTTGTAATAAAATTGTCTCGTAATGTAAGAAAGGGATGGGTGTATCTGGTTGGGGGAAGGCCCAATCCCAAAAAAACATGGCCCCAAAAGCGGGCCTGAAAGAGGGGATATCATCATGACAAACGGCAGGATCAACAAACGCTTGGCGCTGCTCGCGATCCTGTGTGTGCTGGTGACGGTCTTTGCCGTGCCTGTGGCGAGCGCCGCAAGTTACAGCAAGGTCTATGGCCAGACACAGGACAAGGTTCGCGTGCGCGAGAGCGCGTCGACCAACGCGACGATTATTGATAACATCGTGAAAGACGCCTGCGTCTATATCACGTCTTCCAAGACGAGCGGATCGAATACGTTCGTTCAGGTCAAGTACCGCGCCAGCGACGGCGCTACCGCGACCGGCTGGGTCTGCCAGACCGACGGGCGCAACACCTACGTGAAGGTGCTTTCCGCCGATCAGGCCAAGACGAAGTTCAAGGTCAGCGGCGGCGACCTGCCCAGCAAGGCGGTCGGCACGTTCACCGCGGCGGAGCGCAAGGCCAGCGCGGCCAATTCGGATACGACCTATATCCGCGAGAATTCCAGCGGCGCGACGGTCACCAAAATCCAGACCGAGCTGAAAGCGCTGGGTTACTATTCCGGCCAGATCACCGGCAACGCGGGTGAAAAGACCGTGGCGGCCATCAAGAGCTTCCAGCGCAAGAACGGCCTGACGGCCGACGGCATCGCCGGCCCGCAGACCATCGCCAAGATTGACGCGGCCTACGAAGCGAAGGGCGGCAGCTCTTCCAGCGCCGGCTCCTCCTCTTCGGGGAGCGGCCTCAAGCTCAATTCCAAGGGTACGGAAGTGCGCAATCTCCAGCAGGATCTGACGACGCTGGGCTACTACTGGGCGGAGATCACCGGCAATTTCGGCGCGAAGACCGAAACCGCCGTGAAGCGCTTCCAGGAAGAAAACGGCCTGACCGCCGACGGCGTTGCGGGCACGAAGACGCTCAACGCCATCGCGGCGGCGGTTGCCCGTAAAGGCGGCACTTCCGCTTCCAGCAGCAGCGCGGGCACGACGCTCAAGCTCAACAGCCAGGGCACGAAGGTCAGCCAGCTGCAAACCGA
>CAKTXH010000038.1 GCA_934630975.1 uncultured Clostridia bacterium
AGGATGGAGAGGTCGTCGCGGTAGAACGTGATATCCAGCACGCCCAGCGGCAGCTTCACGCCCTCCACCTGCTCGATGATCTCCTGAATCAGCTTCGCCAGCGTCACGCCCCGGCGCTGAATCCCGACCAGCCTGAGGTTTTCCACGCCGTCGTTGTTTTCGATGATTTCGTGCGCAATGCGCCGCAGCGCGCGCTTCATGGCGTTTTCATCCATGATATCGGCTTTGAACTTGAGCTTTGAGGTATCCATTCTGCGCCTCCTCAGCCTTTGGGCATAAAAAATACCCTGTTCCGTCGATCGGAACAGGGCAAACAAAGGGATAAACTTTCCCCTTTACCACACATTTGCCGCCTTGCCGACCTCACGGGATCGAATTAAAGGCTTATTTTCTTATCTCCGCGATTGTATCACCTTTTTTGGGATTCGTCAATACGTAATTTCTTCTTTCGCTTTGACATGCGCGGGGTTATTGCACATACCTTTCCCGCCCCGCGCGCTCCTCCTCCGGGTCAACCATCTTCCCCGTCTGCGCGTCAATCAGCAGGATTTTCCAGCCTTTTTCCTTCTGATAGCCCGGCGCGTCCAGATCGCCCTCCGCGGGGTCGCCGCTCAACTCTTTCGCCGCGCTTTCGGCATATTTACACTCGACGCACCACATCGGCACAAGCCAGTATTCGGCCTCGTAGGCCGTTTCGTCGTTCGGATAGGATGCATCGGGCGCGGCATACGCCGCGTAGCCCAGCGTCAGGCTGTAAACCTCCCGAATCCTGCCCTTTTGAATCCAGTCCGCTAGCGTCTGCTCGATCTTCGCCCAATCGCAGAGCCGCACATCCGGCTGAACTTCCCCGGTTTCGCGCCACATCGCCGTTGACGTACAGATATAATCCGCATCCGAACGGTATTCGCCCAGCACAATCCAGCTTGCGTTGGATAGCGCCTGCTGTGCGGCGCGCCTGCCCTGTTGGCTGAACACCCGCTCCACGCCCGTCACAATCGGCACACCGCGCAGGGTTTCCCACGCTTCAATGTAATACCCACCCTTTTCCGTCAGGCTTCCGTCCGCTTCGCGCACGGTTCTGGCGCTCCTGAGACCCGCGCGATACGGCAGACAGCCGATTTGCTGCTCGCCGAACAGCTCCTCCGTTTTCTGCATGAGAAAGCTTTCAGCGTCCAGCAGGGATTTTTCCTGATTCGGCGCAAAGACCTCCGCCGCATCTGCCGAATCCGCCCACAAATTCTGCACGTAAGCGGTGAAATACGACGCGTCGTTTCCCGCCGACATACTCGGGCGCATCGCCACCCGCTGGCCGTAAAGCGTGTTCTTTTCCAGCGAATCGCCCAGCGTTCCCGCCGTCTGCGCCGAAATGTTTGTCCGCGTCACGCGCAGAATCGGCAGCGTTTCGATATCCGGCATATATACGGGCGCGCGGAATGAGATCGTCCGCCCGTAGGCTTCATGCGTCCCCTCTACCGCCGCCGAGGTCTGCGCTTTCAGCTCGGAAACAGAAATCCTCTCGCCGCCCGCGCTCGCCATCGTCGGCACAAGCAAGAGCACGCAAAGCGCGGCAAAAATTCTTTTCATTGTGCATCCTCCCATGTCGTCATCTCCGGCACGGCAAACGTCGCTTCATCGCCGGTCGTGATGATTTTCATCTCGCCGGTTTGCGCATTCAGCGGAATCTGCGCAAATTCATACGCTTCCCACCGATTCAGCTCGCAATGCTCGTGGAAGCTGTCCACAATACTCTGCTTTCCGTTCGGTACATAATCGCAATCCAGCACCCACATCGGTACAGCCCATGCGTAATCCTCCATTTCGGGATTGGAGTATCGCATATACCCCAGCCGCAGCGCATGGATATTGCGGATACGCCCTGTTGCAATTTCCTTTTCGATACTTTCCAACACGCGATCAAGTGGCGCAAGCGGCACGTCCTCCTGCTCCACAGTGCGGATACGGTTCATGCTGACGTACACGCTGTAATCCGTGTTGCTCGATGTATACATCTTCAAATATACATTCGTCCGCCAATCCGATCCAAGGCTATAAGGCGCAAGACGGTTCGCGATACGGTTTGTTTCCGGCGTAGACCCATACGCCACGCGAAAGCTGTTATCCCCGAGAGTAGAGCAAAGCGCCCCGATCATTGGGATGCCATTCACCACTTGTTCTGCACGGATGGTGTAATAGCCCTTGCCCCCGTTATTCTCCCCGTCGATGGCTGTGCTTCCATGAATCGCAATGCGCTTGGGCGCAATCATGTAGCCCTTATTCGGATATGCCTCGTCAATCACGTGTTGAAAACACGCCATTGCTTCCGCCACAGTTTGAGTGCCACCGCGTATGTACGAACTATTCATATCCAGTTCCCACGGATAGCGGTAATCGTTCGGCTTTGCGTTGTAATTCGACCATTTTTCCCCGAGCCATTCGCCTGTATTCATGCCAAATTCCTTGGCGCTTTCGTAATCCGTCGTCATGCCCATGCCAAGGGTTCCCCAACTCACATCAAACGGTTGGCTGTTCATGTCATATCGAAACCACGTCATGCCGTTTCGCTCAAATGCGTTTTTCAGCATCACGTCAGCGATTTCCGGCGTAAACGGCCGATCGTTTTCCACCGTGATGACAGGGCATTTCTCCACATCCGGTACGAGAATCGGGATATCCACGTTCAACTCGCCGTTCGGCGTGTCGTAGGTCTTTGTCCACCGTCCCCTCTCCACCGTCTGTCGATGCAGCTCAGCAATGGAAACCAAATCAGAATTCGCGCTCGCTATCGTCGGCGCAAGCAAGAGCGCACAAAGCGCGGCAAAAATTCTTTTCATTGTACATCCTCCCATGTCATGATTTCGGGGCAGTACATTCTTTCTTTCGAATCGTCATACGGGTCGATGGCTTCGCCCGTCTGCGCGTTGATGCAGATCGACCGATGCCCCATCGAGGCATGCCGCACATCCGGGTTTTGCGATGGTTCCGCATACTCCGGGAATTCCGACCAATCCTGCCCGGTCATGGAGACATATTCCCCGTCGAGAATCCAGCAGGGCATGGCGATGAACGGCATACGCAGTCCCTCGTATCGCGCCCGGTCGGTATCTTTCTGCGGATAATCCACCTCCGGGTCGAGCCAGCAGACATAGCCCAGCGACAGCGAATACACGCCCTGCACCTTATTTTCCGCAATCAATTTTTCAATGGTCGCCTGAATCTCGCCAAAGCTGCACAGCGGCGCATCCTCGACCAGCGTTTCCAGCTCCGAAACCGCCAGCGATCGAAGGAGAAACGCATCGTCGTTCGCCCAGTAAAGTTTACTCGGCATGCTGTCGATGCAAAGATCCTCCGCGAATCGGTCTGACGATCCCTGCGCATAGTGCGGGTCGCCGAGCAACGGAATCCCGCGATAGCTGAGCCATCCTTCCAGATCATACTGTCCCTTGTTCGTGAACGCGCCGCACTGCGCGACTTCGCCTTTTCGGTTGCGAATCACATCGCAGACCATCGCCTTGGTGGGCAGTATGGCGTATTCTTCTCCCAGAATTTCTTTGGTCAGCGCGTCCATTTTCCGATAAGCTTCGCCCGCAGATACGTCCTGATTCGGCGCGAAAACTTCATCCAGATTGATTGGATTTTCCTTTTGCCAGAGGTCGTAATAGACCGCCGTGCGCCGTCCTACAATCGGCAGATTTTCATACGGAAAATCGTAGTGCTCAAGCGTGATTCGGTTGTGCCGAATCCATTCTTTCGCGTCCGTATCAACGCCGTATTTTTCCTTGAGTACGTCGTTGCCATAATTCCGCGTCACCCGCATAATCGGGAATGTGTCGGCTTCCGGCATCAGAATCGGCGCGTCGAAGGCAACCGTTCGCCCCTTTTTGCTGGTGTAGCTCGCTTCCCAGTAATCGGGAACTTGCGTTTTCAGCTCAGACAAGCGGATTTTCTCCGCGCCCGCCATCGTCGGAATCAGCATCAGCGCGCAAAGCGCGGCAAGAATCTTTTTCATTGTACGTCCTCCCACGTCATGATTTCGGGGCAGTCGAACACACGATCCCTTAACTTAGCAGGATCAACAAATTCGCCCGTCTGCGCGTTGACAATCATTTTGCGATAAAACAGCCCGGACAGAATCGACGGTTCATCCTCCAGCTCCGCATCCGTCGGCATCTCCTTCTTTGCGCTGTAACAATACGCACATTCGACTTCCCACACAGGATAAAGAATCGCTCTCCCTTCTGCCCCTTCGTAACAGCAATAGCCGAACCGAAGCGCGTAAATATCCCGAATGTGCCCGGCCTCGATCTGCTTTTCGATGCTGTCGATCACCCTATCCAGCGGGCTGAGCGGCACATCCGCCGCTATCGTTTCGTCTTCGGCAAGCGGAACCATGCAAAAAGAATACGAGCCATCGACCCAGCAATAAAACGTCCACGTCGGCGCTCGAAAATCGCCCCAAATCGAATTCCCGATTTTTGCCCAGCTTTTGGGCTTCTCGAATTCCGCATCCCGAACTGCAACGACTGGCGACTGCGCGCCCAGCAGAATCGGAATTCCGTTTACCGTCTGCCGCAGTTCGCAGCTATACAGCGGAACAGAATTCTTCACCGCTTCAATCCATGTCGCTTCAAGCGCAAGCTGCAAATCAGGGAACAGTTTCGCCATTTCCTCGTTCGCCCGCTTGACGACCTCGCGCGGCGTGAGATCATAGCCGTCCAAATAGGCTTTGTCCCACTCCACCTCATTGGAACAAATGGATATTCCATTTCGCGTCTCAAATAAATCAGGGTTCTCCTGCATCTTCGTTTGTGTATTCTGGTATTCGACGCTAATGCTCTGGTCGCCGATTTCAAAGAAGCGGATTTCCATCTGGTCGCCCGTGCCCGCATTGGCGAACGATACGATTGTCGCTCCATCCTCGCTTCTTTCCGTCGTCATCGACGGAATACAGACATTTTCGATGTTTTCTTTCGCGTTCTCGGGCTTTCGCGCCGTCATCACCGGCACAGTCTTCACTTCCGGCAGAATCGGCGCAACATCTACCTCAACCGTTCGTCCTTTTACGTCCGTATAACTCGCCGTCCACCGCCCCATCGTCTCGACCTGTTCCCGCAGTTCGGAAATGGAAACCTTCCCGCTCTCCGCGCCCGCCAGCGTCGGAATCAGCATCAGCGCGCAAAGCGCGGCAAGAATCTTTTTCATCGTATATCCTCCCATGTGATGATTTCGGGGCAGTCGAACAGATCAGCGTCTACCTTTTGAATATCTCGTTGGTACAACTCCCCATTCTGCGCATTGATGATGATCGTCGTGAATTCCACCTTGTCCATAAATTCCTGTTCTTCATAATAAGGGTCGTCGCCCAATGTACTTTTTTCTGCATCGGCATCTTCCAAATAGGAACATTCAAGTTTCCAACATGGATACAGCCAAAAAGTCTGCTGGTCTGTGTGATCAAGGTACATGCAATATCCCAGTCTCAAATCATAGATATCTCTGATATGTCCTGTCTGTATTTCCGTTTCAATTGTTTTTTGAATCGCATCAAACGGTTCCAACGGAACATCTTCGATCTCAATCGTCTTCGGTTTCTTTAAGCACAATAAAACTGTGTATGAATCTTCATCCAATATGTTCAAAACGATCCGATTCGTTTTCAAACTGTTCAATCGTTCTTTTATGTTCTTGTCCAGCTTCATCTGCGATAGATCATAGATTGCCCCACATCGGTATAATATCGGGATTCCTTGAATGAGCTGATTACCTGTCAATTGATAAGAACCCTTCGCGGCATAGTCTACGTCTTCTCCCAATTCCAGACGATTGACGTCTTTCGTCTTTTTGGGGCGGCAAAGCACATTAACCATGCTCCATTCAAACGAAATCTCTTCTTGCGGAAACATCCTTGCCAAAATACTGTTCATAAGTTGGCCGCATGCTTCGAGCGTAAGCGGATTGTTTTCTGCATATCCCTCTTGTTCATTTGTGTTCCATGCATAGTTATAATGCACTTTTGTCGAAAGCCTGTCTGCCGACACATAGTTCATCAGCCTGTAATCAGGATTATATTTTACACACAACACGTTTGATTCTACATCTATCGTCATTTCATCGTTTCGCCACGACAATAAATCCCCATGATCTTTAGACGGCTGATGCAGTGTTGCCGTTATTGCGTCTTTCATTTCGTCTATCGAAGCGCCCTCTAAATTCTGCAAAACTTCTTTTTCTTCTTCCGTTTGAATCAGCTCTTCACAGGTGACAATTGGAAGCCTGTCTACATCCGGCACAATCGGCGGAATATCTACCATAATTGTCCGTCCGTATGCCTCGTAGGTCTGCGTCCACCGCCCCATCGTCTCGACCTGTTCCCGCAGTTCGGAAATGGAAACCTTCCCGCTCTCCGCGCCCGCCAGCGTCGGAATCAGCATCAGCGCGCAAAGCGCGGCCATCCATCGTTTCATCGCTTTTCCTCCCGTTCTTTCGTTTTTTGCGTTCATCGAGTTTCTTCTACTTTCTATGACGTAAAAAAGGCCCGAATTGTGATCGTCTTTTTTTAACTCTTTTGATTCTTTTTCAAATTCGTCTCTTTTCAGCCATTCCCCTGTCATCATCCTTAAAAAAAGAAAGTGAGCGCCACAAAAAACAGCGTTTCCCGCCGTGCATCTATCCTCGGCGGGAAACGCATATTCTCAGTTTTTGCTTAAAACAGCCTTCAAATCCTTCTCCGGCGTATCTGTCGGATGGATGTTGAATTTCTCCACCAGCGTATCGAGCACCCCCGGCGAAAGGAACGCGGGCAGCGTCGGCCCAAGGTAAATGTTGCGGATGCCCAGCGCCAGCAGCGTCAGCAGGATGCACACCGCCTTCTGCTCATACCACGAGAGCACCAGCGTCAGCGGCAGGTCGTTCACCCCGCAGCCAAACGCCTTGGCCAGCGCCAGCGCAATCTCAATGGCGCTGTATGCGTCGTTGCACTGTCCGCAGTCGAGAATCCGGGGAATTCCGTCGATTTCGCCCAAATCGAGATCGTTGATGCGGTATTTGCCGCAGGCCAGCGTCAGAATCAGCGTGTCCGGCGGCGTGAGCTTGGCGAAATCGGTGTAGTAGCTTCTGCCCGGCGCCGCGCCGTCGCATCCGCCGATGAGGAAAAAATGCTTGATCTTTCCGCTTTTCACCAGCTCGACAATCTTCCCCGCCTGCGAAAGCACGGCGTTGTGCGCAAAGCCCGTCGTCACCGTGCTGCCGTCGTTCATGCCGGTCATGTGCTTGTCTTCGTCATAGCCGCCGCAGGCCAGCGCCTTTTCGATCACGGGCGTAAAATCCTTGTCCTCGCCGATGTGCGCCAGTTCGGGATAAGCGACGACCGAGGTGGTGAACACACGGTCGCAGTAACTCTGCCGAACGGGCATCAGGCAGTTGGTCGTGAATAGAATCGGCGCGGGGATGTTGTGGAACTCCGATTGCTGGTTCTGCCAGCCCGTGCCGAAATTGCCCTTGAGATGCGGATAGGCTTTCAGTTTGGGATAGCCGTGCGCAGGCAGCATCTCGCTGTGGGTGTAGATGTTGATCCCCTTATCCTTCGTCTGTTCGAGCAGCAGCTTGAGGTCGTGCAGATCGTGCCCGCTGACCACGATAAACGGGCCTTTTTCAATCGTCAGCGGCACCTGCGTCGGCACGGGGTCGCCATAAGCCTCCGTGTGCGCCGCGTCAAGCATCGCCATGCATTTCAGATTCACCTCGCCCGTTTTGAGCACGAGCGCGAGCAATTCTTCGGGCGATTTCTCCGCGCCGACCGCCTCCAGCGCTTCGTAAAAGAAGCGGTTCACCTCGTCGTCCGTCCGACCCAAAACGCGCGCATGATAGGCGTAAGCCGCCATGCCCTTCAGCCCGAAGAGAATCAGCGATTTGAGCGAACGGATATCCTCGTCCGCTTCCCAGACGTTACGCAGCTCGTAATCGTCGATCCTCCCGCGATGGATTTTCGCTTTTTCCGTCTCGATTTCCGCTTTCAGCGCTTCAATCGTCCCGTTATCGAAATTCACATTCGTGATCGTCGTAAAAAGCCCTTTGAGCATCAGCGCATCCGTTTCTTCCGTCCGCGTTCCCGCCTTTGCCGCGCGCGCCAGACCGATCAGCGCGCCGATCAACGCATCCTGCATATTGGCCGTGTCCGCTTTTTTGCCGCACACGCCGATTCGCCCCTCGCAGCCCGTGTTATGCGCCGTCTGCTGGCACTGAAAGCAAAACATTTCCTTCATACTCTTCCCTCCCGTCTGAACTTGCAAACCATATTTTGCCGAATCGCGCCGCGTTTATGCGCCGTCCCCGCCCGCATGTTACAAAAAAGTGCCTACTCCCGCTTGGCCCGCCTTTCATGGTATAATGATTTATATACGTTGGGAGGGAATCTGCCGATGAAAAAAGGATGTTTTCTGTTTCTGCTGCTCTGTCTGTCGCTCGTTCCGGCCTTCGCGCTGGGCGAAACCGTGCTTCTGACGGCGACGGATCTGCACTTCATCGCGCCGACGCTGACGGACAACGGCGCGCTCTTCACGCAGCTGATTGAGGAGGCCGACGGCAAGGTGATGGCGTACAGCGACGCGCTGATGGAAGCGTTCGTTTCTCAGGTCATCGCCGAGCAGCCGGACGCGCTGATTCTTTCGGGCGATTTGACCTTCAACGGCGCGCGCGAAAGCCACGAAGCGCTGGCCGAAAAGCTTGCGCGCATCCAGTCGGCGGGCGTGCCCGTGTTCGTCCTTCCGGGCAACCACGACCTGTACAGCAAAAACGCCGCCCGCTTTGAGGGCGACGGCTATACGCGCGTGGACGGCGTAACGGCTGAGGAATTCGCTTCCATCTATCATGCCTTCGGCTTTGACGGCGCGCTTTCCCGCGACGCGGCCTCGCTGAGCTATACCGCCGATATTGCGGACGGCCTGCGCCTGCTGATGCTCGACGTGAATACATCCGCCTCGCCGAACGCCGTTTCGGAAGATACCCTGCTTTGGGCGCGCCGACAGCTCGCGCAGGCGCAGGCCAACGGTTGCCGCGTCGTCGCCGTCAGCCACCAAAACCTGATCGACCATAGCGGGCTGATTGCCTCCGGTTTCACCATCCGCAACGCGGACGCGCTGCGCCGCCTGTACGCCGCTTCGCCCGTGCTCTGCAACCTCAGCGGCCATATCCATATTCAGCATATGGGCCAGACCGATTCCGGCCTGTGGGATATCGCCACCTCGTCGCTGGCCGTCTCGCCGAATCAATACGGCGTGCTGACGCTGACGGCGGACGAACTGGCCTACCGCACCGAATCCGTCCGCGCGGCCGATTGGGCGGCTTCCCGGCGGCTTTCCGACCCCAATCTGCTGGATTTCGCCGCGTATTCGGCGGACTTTTTCCGCGCCTGTTCCATCCGTCAGGCGCTCGCCGCCGTCTCCGGGGACGACGCGCCCGAACAGTTGGCCGATTACTTCGCCGCCGCCAACGCCGCCTATTTCGCCGGGCGCATGGATGCCTTCGCGCGGGATGACGCGTTGGAGCAGCGCTGGCAGGCGCAGACCGGCTTTCTCGCCGTCTATCTGGCCGATATTTTGAAGGAAGCGCCCCGCAATCACTGCGCGCTGACCGTCCCGCTTCCATAACGCTCCTCTTTTTCTGGATTTTCCGTGCCGCCGCATTGCTTTTCTCCGCCCGTTGTGCTAGACTAGTTTTCATGCATCAACGAAAGAACGGACGGTTTCGCACATGGAAAAACATCATCATCATCCCCGCAGCACATTCTCCGGCAAAATCGGGTTCGTGCTCTCCGCCGCCGGGGCTTCGGTCGGCCTTGGCAACATCTGGCGCTTCCCTTATCTGGCGGCCAAATACGGCGGCGGCATTTTCCTGCTGATTTACATTCTGCTGGCGCTGACCTTCGGCTATACGATGATCGTCGCCGAAACCGCCATCGGCCGCATGACGGGCAAAAGCCCCGTCGGCGCGTTCCAGTCCTTCGGCAGGTCGCGCTGGCTGTCGGCGGGCGGCTGGCTCAACGCCGTTATCCCGATTCTGATCGTGCCGTATTATTCGGTCATCGGCGGCTGGGTCATCAAGTATCTGATGGAATACCTGCTGGGCAACGGCCACGCGCTGGCGGGCGACGGCTATTTTGGCGCGTTCATTTCCAACGGCCTTTCCACCGAGCTTTGCTTCATCGTCTTCGCGTTTATGACGCTGTTCATCATCTACGCGGGCGTGCGCAACGGCATCGAGCGCGTCTCCAAGCTGATGATGCCGGTGCTCGTCGTCCTCTCCGTGCTGATTGCGGGCTATTCCGTCACGCGGCCGGGCGCGCTGGCGGGCGTGAAATACTTCCTCGTTCCGAATTTTGAAAACTTCTCGTGGATGACGGTTGTAACCGCCATGGGACAGATGTTCTATTCGCTCTCCATCGCGATGGGCATTTTGATCACCTTCGGCTCGTACATGAAAAAAGACGTCTCCATCGAGGGTTCGACGGAGACAGTGGAAGTTTTCGATACCGCGATTGCCGTGATGGCCGGGCTGATGATCATTCCCGCCATCTTCGCGTTTTCCGGCGGCGACCCGAACACGCTGCAAGCCGGCCCTTCGCTGATGTTCATCACCATCCCGAAGGTGTTTGACAGCATGGGGCTGGGCACGGCGGTCGGCGTACTGTTCTTCGTGCTCGTGCTTTTCGCAGCCATGACCAGTTCCATCGCGCTGACGGAAAGCGCCGTTTCCACCTTTCAGGATGAGCTGGGCTGGAGCCGCCAGAAATCGACGCTGCTGATGGCTGTTGTGATGCTCGCGCTGGGCAGCCTCTCCTCGCTGAGCTACGGCCCGCTGGCGAACGTGACGATTTTGGGCATGCAGCTGCTGGATTTCTTCGACTTCCTGACCAATTCCGTCATGATGCCGATTGCCGCGATTGCGATCTGCCTGCTGGTTTCGCGTGTCGCCGGGGTTGCGGCCATCGAGCAGGAGGTCTGCCACGGCGAGGAGCGCTTCCGCCGCAAGCGCGTGTTCAGCCTGATGATCCGCTACCTCTGCCCGCTGTTCGCGGCGATCATCCTCCTCAGCTCGGTCGCCAACGCGTTTGGGTGGATTTCGATGTAACGCCCCGTGCATAAATTTCGGCATATCAAAACAGCCCGCGCAGGTTGAATCCCGCGCGGGCTGCTCTTTATGGTTACTTTACGATTTTCAGATTGTTGATTTCTCTGCCAACGTTATCGGTGATATTAGAAAGAACAACGCCGATTTCAACGCTCAGCTTGTCGATCTTCTCGTTCAGCTCAACGCGAAGCGCCTTCTGTTCTTCTCTAAGCTCCTTCTGGCCTTCTTCAAGGGCTTTCTGCCGATCCTCAAGCGCCTGCTGTCTCACTTCAAGGGCTTTCTGTCCAGCTCTAAGTTCCCTTTGTCCATCCTCAAGCGATTTCTGTCCGGCTTCAAGCGATTTCTGTCCGGCTTTAAGTTCTTTAAGCTCGTCCAGAATCGCCTGTAAAATTTTTTCGTTCTCCATTGGCGCGTACCTCCATCTATCGTCTAGTATAGCCGCTCCATACTTTCTTGTCAAGAATCAGCGTTTCACCGCTTCATGCTCCGCATCAGATCGCCGATGATCTTATACTGCCCGATCATCTTCGTCAGTACCGCCGCGTCGAGCGGCTTGGTCAAATGCTCGTTCATGCCCGCCTGGCGGCTGCGCTCCACGTCGTCGGCAAACGCGTTGGCGGTCATCGCGAAAATTGGGATCGTCTTCGCGTCCGGGCGGTTCAGGCTGCGGATGCGCCGCGTCGCCTCCATCCCGTCCATGACGGGCATCATCACGTCCATCAAAATCACGTCGAAGTCGCCCGGGCGGGAAGCTTCAAACGCTTCCACCGCCTGCTGGCCGTTAACCGCCTTGACGACGTTCACGCCCTCGTTGGTCAGCATGAATTCGGCGATTTCCATGTTCAAATCGTTGTCTTCCACCAGCAGCACCTTCGCCCCGCGGATGGAGACCGCCGCGCCCGCCGTCTCGTCCTCCCCGCGCCGCGCCTGCGCGTCGCGCTTGAAGGTCAGCTGCACGGTGAAAATCGAGCCGACGTCCTTCCGGCTTTTCAGCGTGATCATGCCGCCCATCTTCTCGACAAGCTCCTTGACGATGGCCAGCCCCAGCCCCGTGCCCATGTAGGAAGAGCGCGCGTCGGCGTTTTCCTGCGCGAACGGCTCGAAAGCGCGCTGCTGGAATTCGTCGCTCATGCCCACGCCGGTATCGCGCACCTCAAACTCGTAGGTGACGGTTTCATCCGTCAGCGCGATTTCGCACGAGCTGAGGAAGATTTCGCCGCCGACCTTGTTGTAGCGAATCGCGTTGCCCAGCAGGTTTTGCAGCACCTGCCGCACGTGCAGCGGGCTGCCGATCACGTGGCAGTGGCCGCCGCAGCGGATATCCTTGTGCAGGGTAATCGCCTTTTCCGCCGTCTGCGCCTCGATGACGACGGCGGTTTCTTCCACCAATTTGCACACGTCGAACGGCTTTTTTTCCAGCAGCACCTCGCCGCTTTCCAGCTTGTTCATATCCAGCACGTTGTTCACCAGATCGAGCAGGAAGCCGGAGGCGGCCATGATCTTTCCGCGGCACTCCTCCTGCCTGGCCTCGTCCCCGCGGTAGTGGCGGGAGATTTCGACCATGCCGCGGATGCCGTTGATCGGGGTGCGGATGTCGTGGCTCATGCGGCGCAGAAAATCCGTCTTGGCCGCGTCCGCGCGTCTGGCCTGCACAACGGCCTCGCGCAGCCTGCGCTGGTGCTCCAGCTCGCGCTCCTTTTCGGCGGTGCAGTCCCGCGTCGCGGCGAGAATGGCCGTCAAGCGGCCCTGTTTATCGCGGTTCTGCGCGACCAGCATGGCGTAATACCACCGCCCGGAGTTCGAGCGGTACGTGTGGCTGATGTAGTGCTTTCCCTTGAGCCGCTTCTCCACCGTGCTCAAATCGAGGAACGCTTCCATCTCGCCGCGGTCCTTCGGGTCGATGCACTGGCTTACATACTGCCGCGTGTTTTCCGCGACGTTTTTACAGTTCAATTTCTGGCTGCCGTTCGGGTCGACGATGCACTCCATCTCCCCGGAGGGTACCTGAACGACGTACATGGAGGTATACGCCTTGCTCAGCGCGTTGATGGTGTTCAGCCGCTTCTGGCTCTGCTCGAGAATCGAGCGCTCGGAAACCGAGCGCAGCGCAATGAAGCCCATCCAGATCAGCACAAACAGCGTCATCGCCACGCCCATGATCGCCCGGCGCGTGGCGTATATCGCCGATTCGGGGAAGAACACGTAGATCATGTATTCTTCGCTCTCGCGCTGGTCGCCCAGCCACGTCCTGCCGCCGAGCGAAACGCTGTACAGCCCGCTCTTGTCGCGCGCATATTCCTTCGTGCTCAGCGCCAGCGCCGCGTCGCGGGAAAGACCGGCGAGCATCGGCGAATTGGTGGCGACCACCTGATCGTCCCGAACGACGACGACCACGCCGTCCATATTGAATTTGAAGCCGGTGAACAGGTTCGCCAGCGTCATGTCTCCATTCTCATCCGTGATATCGTACTTGCCCACGTAGGCCAGCACCACGCCCGGCTGATCCTGCCGGGCAACGGCGGCCACGTCGTAAACCTGCCCGTTCACCGTCGTGCGCGTCAGGTAGCTTTTGGCCGGGTATTGCAGGATGTTCGCCACGTTGTCGCTCTCGATCAGGCTCTGCCACATCGCGCGGGTATCGCCGTCCGACGCGGTTTTCAGCGCGGCGTTCAGCTTCTCATCGAGCACGAGCACGCCGGTCAATCTCTGCGCCGCGACGTAGGCTTCCAGCCCGTCCTCGCCGAAATCCGGCTCGTCGCGCAGCACGCGGGCGGCCTCGTTGGCCTTATCCATCAGGCGGACGAGGCTCTTCGCCTTATCCACCGCGATATAGTTGTCGTATTTGACAAGCTGGGTCTTGACGAACGAAAAGGATTCGTCCAGAACGCTCCGAACCTCCTGCGTATCCCTGACTGTCAGCGCGTGGTAGAGGGTAAACGCCAGCGCGTTGCCCAAAATCAGCATGATCAGCAGAAAGCGCAGCCACGCGAACCGCTCCATCAGCCTTTTATGAAAGAAATCGCGCAGTTTTTCAGCGACCCGAAGCATCAGTTACCCCCCCCCAGCGATTTTTCGACATTCAGGCCGTAGCGCTCCACAATCGCCCCGGCCGTTCCATCCTCGCGCATGGCGTCGATGGCCGTTTGCAGCTCTGCGGCCAGCTCCCCGTGCGTGCCCTTTTCAAACGCCACGCCCAGTTCGTTGGAAAAGAGCGTTTCATCCAGCTCGCGATAGATATCCGGCGAAGCCTGCGTATAGCTGTGAATCACGCTCTCGTGCGCCACCACCACATCCACGTAGTCCTTGCGCAGCGCCGCGACCGCCTCGTTCGTGCTGGAAAAGCAGAGCACCTGCGCCATCACGGGCACGTTCTCCGTTTCGTGGCGCAGCATCACCTTTTCCGCCGTGGTGGAGGCCTGCACACCCGCGCGTTTGCCCGTCAGTTGAACCGCCTCGGTATACGCGCTGTCCGCGCGCACAAGCGCGACCTGCCTGCTGTACAGATACGGGCCGGCCCAGGTGTATTCATCCCCGCGCCCGGTCATCGTAAAGCAGCTCCACAGGCAGTCCACCTCGCCGGAGGAGAGGTAATTCTGCTTGTTCTCCCACACGATTTCGCGGAATTTGACGTCGTACCCAAGTCGGCCGAACGCCTCGCGGGCAAAATCCACGTCGATCCCGATAAACTCACCCGTACCGTCTTTATACGTGTACGGCGCGTAAACGTCGCAGCCGATGACGATGGCGTTCCCCTCCATCGCCAGCGCGGAAGCGCCAAACAGCAGCATCGCTGCCAGCAGCCCCGCCAGAACGTATTTTTTCATACGCAGCTTGATTTCCCTTTCCGTTTTTCAGTTACGCTTACGGCTTGTAAACATATCATATTATGATACCATACAAACCGTGCCGATAGCAAGAAAAATGAAATGAAATCATGCAAAAAACATCGTTTTTTAATTTCGTTTGGGTTACAGGGGCCTCTTTGCCGCCCTTGGACGTGCTTTTTCCGCCGCCTGCGGCTTAACCGCCGGGCACGATTGACAGCCGCCGCCCTCAATGCTACAATAGGCGGGGTTTGCGAACGACCGCATGAATGAATCGGAGGATAAAGCTATGGCGAATACGCCCGCGTTCGATCTGGACGCTTTTGGAAACAATCCCATGAACTGCATGACCCTCATCGCGGGCAGAACCGCCAGCGCGACGGGCCATGTGCTCGTCGGCCACAACGAGGATGACGGCGGCCATATCGTCGTGCGTCACGGCTGGGTCGCCCCGCGCGACTGGGCGGACGGCGCGCTGATGCCCGCCGAAGAGGGCTGCGCGGCTATCCCGCAGGTCGCCCACACGCTTGGCTATTACTGGGTGGAATACCGTAAGGACGTGATGGGCCTTTCCAACGCGGACGGCTTTGTCAACGAATGCGGCGTGGCGATCACCTCCAACAGCATGGGCACCTCCCGCGAGGGCGTGGAGAACACCGAATGTGTCAAGGACGGCGGCATCGCCTATAACCTGCGCCGCGCGCTGGCCGAGCGCGCCCAGACCGCCCGCGACGGCGCGCGCATCCTGATGGAGCTGGTGGACGAGTGGGGCTACGCGCCCTCCGGCCGCGCCTACACCATCGCGGACAAGGACGAGGCGTTCATGTTCCAGCTTGCGCGCGGCCGTCACTACATGGGCGCGCGCGTGCCGGATGACGCGATTGCCGTCATGCCCAACCACTTCAACCTGCACGGCCTTTCCGATTACCCGGAGCAGTTCTACCCGGCGGATCTGGTGACCTACGCCGTCTCCCGCGGGTGGTACAAGCCCGCGAAGAACGGCGATTTCTCCGATTTCGACTTCGCCAAGGCCTATCAGGCGGAGGACGAGTTCTTCGGCCCGCGCAACGTCATGCGCCAGAAGAACGGCCTGCGCATCGCGCTGGATCGCCCGTGGAGCGTCGAAAAGGAGGGCATGCCCTTCTGCGTCAAGGCCAATCGCCCCGTCACCGCGCAGATGATGGCCGAAATCCTCAGCACGCACTACGAAGGCACGCGCGATTGCTGCGCGCACTTCGGCCCGGGTCTCTCCCCGCACGACGCATCCTCCATCCGCTATATCTGCACCGGCACGACGCTGGAAAGCGACCTGTTCATCCTCCGCGGCGAGCCGAAGCTGACCACCGTGATGAGCAGCTTTGGCCGCCCGTGCCAGCTCCCCTATATCGCCCTGCACCCGCTCCTCGCCCAGCCGGAAGCGCTCGACCCGATGGCCGGCGCGGGCGAAAAGATGGAAACCCATCTCCGCCCCGAGGACGGCGCAAGCTGCTGGAAAGATACGCCGTGGTGGCGTCTGCGCGCGTTCGAAACGCAGGCGGAAATGACGTTCAGCGCCGTGACGGACGAGCTTCGCGCCCTGCTGCGCCGCATGCTCGAGCAGGGGCTTGAAAGCGACGCGCAGCTCTGCGAAAAGCTCGCCGCCCTGCTCTCCGACGGTCAGGAAACCGAAGCGCGCATGCTGGCCGAGCAGGCGGACGAAAACGCGCTGCTCTCCGCGCAGCACACGCTCGAGGATTACGCCCGCGCCAGCTTCACGGCCGTGCGGCTCTCCCTGCCGACGAACCTCGCCGTGCAGCCGCAGGAGGGCGAACGCGTCCGCGCAGTTTTCCACACGGAACACACGCCTGTGGAAAACGCGATGATTCTCGGCGTGGTGCACACCAACACCAAGCTCGCCTTCGCGCCGGTGATCCCCGGCACGCTGCAAAACATCGGCGGCGGCGCGTATGCCGCGGAGTTTGACGCGGTTCGCCTCTCCTCCGTCGTCGAATACGCCGGGCGCTACATGCTCGCCCTCGGCGGCCGTTTTGCGGATGGTCAGCCGTTTGCAGGCCTGGCCGAAGCGCAGTTCCACAAGGTTCTATGTGAATAAAATTCACCGCGCGTCCCTTTTGCTTGAAAGGGACGCGTTTTTTCGTTTTATTTTCTTCATTATTTTTAGAGTCAACCGGTCCGTGCGTTGACAATCCGTCTCAAAAGCCGTATAATTAACTTTGCATTTTGTGCACGGCAATCGTGCATAATTCGCGAATTTATCCACGACTGGGAGGAAGATTATGAAAAAGTCGATTCTGGCGCTTGCTCTGGCGGCACTGATGCTCTTGGGATGTGCAGCCGCTTTGGCCGATGGCGACAACGTGCTTCACGTCTATACCGACCGCGTTTTCCGCTCCTTCGATCAGGTTACCGGCTCTGACACGAACCTGATGGACGTGATCGGCTCCGTTTCCGAGGGTCTTGTCCGTCTGGATGAGAACCATAACCCGCAGCCGGCGCTGGCTGAAAGCTACACCATCTCCGAGGATGGCCTGACCTATACCTTCACCCTGCGCGACGGCCTGGTCTGGAGCAACGGCACCCCGCTGACCGCGAAGGATTTCGAGTTCAGCTGGCTGACCGAAATCGGCGACGCGGACACGAACGGCTACGCCAAGACCATCGCCCCGTTCATCAAGAACGGCGTGGCCTACATGAACGGCGAAGTGGACGCGAGCGAGGTCGGCGTCAAGGCCGTGGATGATAAGACCTTCGTTGTCACCCTTTCCTCCCCGACCTCCTTCTTTGATCGCCTGCTGACGCTGAGCTGCCTGTTCCCGCTCAACGAGGAATTCTACACCGAGCAGGGCGACGCTTACGCCACCGACGCGGATCACCTGCTCTACTGCGGCCCGTTCGTCGCCACGAGCATGGACGTGGCCGTCGGCGTGACGATGGTGAAGAACGACCAGTATTGGGACGCCGAGAACGTGAAGCTCGACGGCGTTGATTACAAGGTCATCACCGATTCCTCCGCCGCGCTGAACGCCTACGAGGCGGGCGAAATCGACCGCGTGAACCTCGCTTCCACGGATGTGCTCATCTATCAGATGGACCCGGAGTTCGGCTCCTATTCCGACTTCCGCAACTACTATATCCAGTTTGATTACACCAACGAGAACCTCAACGCGAAGATGCGTCAGGCCATCAGCATGGCGATTGACCGCGAGACGCTGGTGAACGACGTGCTCATGACCGGCGCTGTGGCCGCGGGCGGCGTTGTTTCCCAGGGCATCCACGGCACGGACGAGCAGACCTTCCGCGAGATTGCGGGCGACTTCTCCTACTATGACCCGGATCAGGCCAAGGCGCTCTGGGACGAGGGCGTAGCCGAGCTGGGCAAAGCGCCGTCCTCTCTCACCCTGCTGACCGCCGAGGGCACCGACTTTGACGATATGTCCGTGTACATTCAGGATCAGCTCCGCACCGTGCTGGGCCTTGACGTGACGATCAAGTCCATGACGCAGAAGGCCCGCAACGAGGTCATGAAGACCAGCAACTTCGACATGGCGCTCTCCGCCTGGGGCGCGGACTATGACGACGCGATGACCTTCCTGGATCTGTGGACGAGCGACAGCGGCTACCGCGGCTACTACGGCCTGAACACCGCTTACAGCGACATCATCGAGCAGGTTCGCACCGAGACCGACAGCGCCAAGCGCCTTGAGCTGATGGTTGAGGCCGAGAAGATGCTCGTCGCCGACGACTGCATCGTCACCGGCATCTACGACCGCGGCTACTCCTACCTCCAGCGCGACTACGTGAAGGGCTTCATCGTCCATCCGGTCGGCCAGAAGAACGAGTTCAAGTACGTCACCATCGAAAAGTAATCTCTTACACCGCATTTTCTTTCGGGGCGGCAGGTAAGCGTGCAGCTTTCATGCCGCCCCGTTCTTTGCGACCTACGTTTTTTAGGCTCCCTCTTTGAGAGCGTTTCGCCTACCGCCCGCTGTGCGGGAAATAGGTAGGCGAAACGCCGAAGGTCTGGCACGCCGAAGGCGTGACTGAAGGAGTTCAAGCAACAATCTGATAACAGGAGAGGAGTGGGGCTATGGCCAAGTACATCGGCAAGCGTCTGCTGTATATGGCGTTCACGCTGCTGGTCATCATTGTGCTGACCTTTACCCTGATGAAAATTCTGCCCGGCTCGCCTTTCGACGCGGAGCGCTTTGAAAAGCTCACGCCCGAACAGCAGGCGACCACGCTGGCCCGCTACGGTCTGGATAAGCCGATTTACGAACAGTTCTTCATCTATCTCGGCAACATCCTCAAAGGCGATTTGGGCACGTCGTTTTATTACACCAACATGCCGGTGACGACGGTTATCGCCTCCCGCCTCGGGCCGTCGATGCTCATCGGCGCGCAGGCGATCATCATCGGCCTGACCATCGGCCTGATTCTGGGCATCGTCGCGGCCTGTCGTCACAACGGCGTGATTGACAACATCTCGATGGTCATCGCGGTTCTGGGCATTTCCGTGCCGAACTTCGTCGCGGCGGCGCTGCTGCAATACTACGTCGGCCTCAAGCTCGGCTGGCTGCCCGTCGGCTTCTGGAAGAGCTGGTCGTGCTCGGTGCTGCCCTCCATCGCCCTGTGCTTCCAGCCGATGGCGACGGCGGCGCGCTTCATCCGCGC
>CAKTXH010000039.1 GCA_934630975.1 uncultured Clostridia bacterium
TGGCCGCCGTAGGTGTAGTTGATTTCAATCGGGGTGCCCAGCTCGACAGCCGCCGCGTTCGCGCCCTGCACGAAGCCGTAGCCGTAGCGCTGCACGGCCGGAACCGCCATGCCGCCCAGGAAGCCCAGCTTGGTGTAGCCGTCCTTCACAACCGCATAGCCAGCCAGATAGCCCGCCTGCTCCTCGCCGAACACGGCGCAGTACAGGTTCTGCTGCGCTTCCACGCCGCCCAGATCGCCAGCGGAAACGTCAACCGCGATGATGTCCACGTCAGGATACATTTCCTGAGCCTGGGCAACGGTCTCGCCGAACAGATAGCCCGGGCAGACGATGACCTTCGCGCCCTCGGACACGGCCAGGTCGATGGCGTTCAAACGCTCGTCGGTGCTGTCAGCGCCCGGCTGATAGTACTGATAGGTCTTGCCGTTGGCCTCGGCATAGGCTTTCACGCCCTCCCAGCAGGCCTGATTGAAGGATTCGTCGTCGATGGTGCCGACGTCGGTGACGAGCGCAATCTCGGCAGCCAGCGCGGCGGAGGTGGCCATCGCAATCAGCGCGGCCAGCACGAGCAGTACGGAAAGGATCTTTTTCATGATACATTCCTCCTGAGTTGTTGGTTGGCGTTCCCGAAACAGGGACGCTTTGTGTCAAGAATGATTATACCATCATCTTCCCCGTTTTGTAAACCGCGTTTCACGGATTGTATGCGTTTTTGTGCATTTGGTCAAGCGTTGTGATAGGTAAATCCTTCGCCCAGCGCCTCGTGCACGTCGCAGACGGTGACAAACGCGTGCGGGTCGCACTCGGAAACGATCTTCTTGAGCCGCGAAGCCTCCATGCGGGAGACGACGCACAGCAGCGCGCCGTTTCTGCGCCCCTCGTAGGTGCCGGTCGCCTCCAGCCGGGTGCAGCCGCGGTCCATCTCCGTGTGAATCCGGCGGACGATCTCCTCCTGCATCGGGCTGATGATCAGGAACTGCATCGCCGTGTTGAAGCCCTTGATCACCGAATCCATCGTCTTGGTCGAGGTGTACAGCGACACCAGCGCGAACAGACCGGCCTGCACGCCGAAATTCAGCGCCGCAACGATGACGACGATTCCGTCGATGGCGAAGAGCACCATCGGCACGGTGAACATGTTCCAGTGCTCGTGAACAATCATCGCGGCCATGTCCGTGCCGCCGGTCGTCGCGCCCGCGCGCACCACCAGCCCCAGCCCCGCGCCCATCGTCACGCCGCCAAAAACGGCGGCCAGCATCATGTCCCCCGCCAGGTCAAATTCGGGCATAACGTCAATGAACAGCGACAGCAGCATCATCGAGATGAACGAGCGCACCGCGAACCGCACGCCCACGCGCCGCCAGCCGATGGCGAACAGCGGCAGGTTGATCAAAAAGCTGAGCAGGCCGACGTTCAGCCCCGTCACGCTGGAAAGCACCGTCGCGATGCCCGTCACGCCGCCCGGCGCGATATCGTGCGGCAGAAAGAACGCCGCAAACGCGAACGCCGTCAGCAGTGCGCCCAGCGTCAGCAGCAGATAATCCCGAACGAGCTGTTTGCCCTCGGCTTTGAAATCAATCTTCATCCTCGTTTTCCTCCCGGCTTGTCCGCCGCTTTCTCCGTTTGAAAAGGGGCTGTCAAGCCGTCCCGTTTCGTTTTAAGCCTGACAACCCCCGCGTTTTATGCTGTCCCTTTTCCCGTCAGCTCATGCCCAGCGCGCAGCGCAGCGCCGCGTCCACCCGCGCCATCGCCATGCCGTCGATGCGCCCGGCTTTGGCGCGCAGGCGGCGCTTTTCCAGCGTCCTGATCTGCTCGCAGAGCACCAGCGAATCGCTTTTCAGCCCGCTGTCTCGCGCGCTGACCCACGTGTGCGTCGGCAGATCGCTCTTGCCTACGCGCGAGGTCATCGCCGCGCAGATCACCGTCGGGGAAAATCGGTTGCCCCGGTCGTTCTGGATGACGAGCACCGGGCGGACGCCGCCCTGCTCGCTCCCCTGCACCGGGTTCAGATCCGCGATAAAGATATCGCCGCGTGTGATCTCCATGCTCTCCACCCCGATGGGAAGAAAATCATGGAGCCAGCCCCGCTTTCAGCCTATGCCGCGCCGGGTGCGCGCGTCACTCGACGCGCAGCGCCTCGCACACGTCCCACGCGGTCACGCCCCGCGCGCCGAGCCGCGCCTGCGCCGCTTCGCCCGCGCAGCCATGATAATACGCGCCCACGCGCGCCGCGTCCCACGCGCTCATGCCCTGCGCCAGCAGCGCGGCGATCACCCCGGTGAGCACATCGCCGCAGCCGCCCGTGCCCATGCCGTCGCAGCCGGTGACGTTCATCGCCACGTCTTCGCCCTGCGCGATCACCGTCGTCGCGCCCTTGAGCAGCACGCACGCGCCCAAGTCGGCCGCAAGCTGCTGCGCCATCTCCACCGGTGCGGCCAGCACCGCCTGCGTCGTCGCGCCGCACAGCCGCGCCATCTCGCCCGGATGCGGGGTCAGCACGGTGTTCGCGCCCACGCCGCCGCCATATCTGGCCAGCAGGAACAGCGCATCCGCGTCGATCACCTTCGGGATATCGCTCCTGACCAGCTTTTCAATCGCCAGCCACGCGCCCTCTTCCCGGCCGATGCCCGGGCCGATGGCCAGCGCCGCCTTGCGCTCGGCCAACTCCGCGAGCACATCCGCCGCGCCCGCGTCGAGCGCCGCGCCGTCCGCGACCACCTTCGCCGTTGCGCAGAGCGCCTGCGTCTGAACCGTGTTCAGCGCCGCGAACGGGCAGGCCGCCGTTACCAGCCCCGCGCCCGCGCGCAAAGCCGAACGCGCGCAGAGCGCCGCCGCCCCGGCCATTCCCTCGCTCCCGGCCACGCTGAGCACATGGCCGAACGTGCCCTTGTGCCCGTCTCTGGGGCGGACAGGCAGCAGGGCGCGCGCGTCTGCCTCTTCCAGCACGTCGATGCCCTGCGCGCCGTCCCATTCGGGCAGAATTCCGATATCGGCGACGGTCAGTTTGCCCGTATACGCCCGCCCTGGGTAGAGCAGCAGCCCGTGCTTGGCGCGATGGAACGCTACCGTCTCCCGCGCATGCGCCGCGTCGCCGAGCACCTGCCCGGTCGCGCCGTCCACGCCGGAGGGAATATCCACCGCGACGACGGGCAGGCCGCTTTCGTTCATCCGCTGCACCGCCGAAAGCGCCGCGCCGGAAAGTTCGCGGCTCAAGCCCGTACCATACAGCGCGTCAACGATGGCCGCGCAGTCCTTCGGCACGTCCGGCGCTTCGTTATAAAGCACGTTGAGCGCCGCGCCGCAGCTGTTGAGCAGGCAGGCGTTCACCCCCGCGTCGCCCTTCATCTGCGACGGGCTTTTGAGCAGCCAGACGTCCGCCTGCCCGCCGCGCTGCATCCATAGCCGCGCCGCCGCGCATCCGTCGCCGCCGTTGTTGCCGCTTCCGCAGACGAACAGCACCCGGCTTCCCTTTTCCGCATAGGCGGAAAGCGCATCGACAACCGC
The DNA here is from genome assembly GCA_934630975.1 of uncultured Clostridia bacterium. Classification (GTDB taxonomy): domain Bacteria; phylum Bacillota; class Clostridia; order Christensenellales; family Aristaeellaceae; genus Ventricola. The sequence goes on from CAKTXH010000039.1 coordinate 3,505, forward strand.
CTGCGCCGCGTGCTCCATCAGCAGTATCGACGGATAGCCCGTCCCTTCCAGAAACGCGCGCTCCATTTCTCGCATATCCTGCGGCGATATGGTTCGGATCATAAGCCCCTCCTCGGAGTACGTTGGGGCGTTGCCCCAAACCCCACCAGAAACCTGAGGTTTCTGGACTTCCCACTTCATTGTATCACTGCAAACGCAATCGCAGTATCTCCTTCATGCGCCAGCGACAGCAGAACCTCCCGCCCGCCGACCTGCTCGAACCTCTCCCGCGCAGCGCCCGTCAGCAAAACACCCGGCTTTCCGCCGGGTTTATGCGTGACTTCAATCTGCCACGGCATCACGCCCTGCGCGAAGCCCGTCCCCAGCGCTTTGGCGACGGCTTCCTTCGCCGCGAACATCGCCGCGGCGCTCTGGCCGCTGCCCCTGCCCCGGCTTTGCAGATAGGCGCGCTCGCCTTCGGTGAACACGCGGCTCAGAAAATGTTCCTTCGCAATCGCGCGCTCCATTCGACTGACGGCGCACAGATCCACGCCGATCCCCAGCGTCTCAGGCATAGCCCATCAGCCCGCGGACGGAAACGTCCGCCGCGAGCACCTCGCGCTCCTGCCCGTCGTCATCCAGCACGATCAGGCTGCCGCTGTCAGTGACGGCCTTCGCCGTGCCGGTGAAGGTACCCGTTGCGGAAATGACCTGCACCCGCTGGCCGAGCGTCGCGGAATAGCGGCGGTAGGCTTCCATCAGCGCGTCGTTGTCCTGCTTCGCCAGCGCATCCACAAACTCGTATTCTTCAAGGAAAGCGCGCACCACGTCCGCGCGGCAGACGCGCCTGCCCGTCAGCAGATCCAGCGACGACGCGGTTTTCGCAATATCCCCTTCAAACGCGGTCTGGTGCACGTTGATGCCGATGCCCGCCACCACGTCGTGCACGCTCTGCTCGTCCGCGTTCATTTCCAGCAGCATGCCGCAGACCTTTTTGCCGCTGCAAACGATGTCGTTGGGCCACTTGATGCGCGCGTCCACCTCGCACACGCGGGAAATCGCGCGCGCCACGGCCATCGCCGTTTGCAGCGAGAGCTGCGCCACATGGGAGGGATGCGCATGCGGCCTGAGAATCAGGGTCATGAAAATGCCCTCGCCCGCCGGGGAAATCCAGCCCCGGCCGCGGCGGCCGCGCCCCGCCGTCTGCTCGTCCGCGACGACGAGCGTGCCCTGCGCCGCACCGTCGGCGGCCAGCGCGCGGGCGTAGCGGTTGGTCGAATCCACGCTGCGCAGATACACGATGGTCTTGCCTGCCCACGTCGTATTCAGGCCGCGCGCAATCACCGGGGCCATCAGGCTGTCCGGCACGGAAACCAGCCGATATCCCTGCCCGCCGCAGGCTTCGATTTCAAACCCCGCCTCGCGAAACTGACCGATCTGCTTCCAGACCGCCGCGCGGGTCACGCCCAGTTCCTCGCTGAGCGCCTGCCCGGAAACCGGCTCGCCCGTGAGCAGGCGCGTTAAAATTTCTTCTGTCATGTTCCTCTGCTCCATCCCGCCGGCTCGTTTTGCGACGGGCCGTCTTTTCTTTCCCTATTCTAACAAAAAAGCGGCGCAGTTGCAAGCCGTCCGGCGCGGCTTGCCAAAAAGGCGCGCTTCCTCTATAATAAAGGGCGACGTTTAGCTTTTCCCTCCCATGCGCAGATTAAGAGGAAAACGGAAAAGGAGCTTGCAATGACAAATTTCAGCATGATGGTTTCCAGCCTCAAGCAAAACATAGCCCGCGCCGTCGTGGGCAAGGACGACGTGGTTGAATTGATGCTCACCGCGCTGCTGTGCGAAGGGCACGTGCTCATCGAGGATGTGCCGGGCGTGGGCAAAACGACGCTGGCCAGCGCGCTGGCGCGTTCGCTCTCCTGCTCGTTCAAGCGCATCCAGTTCACGCCGGATATCACCCCGTCGGATATCACCGGCTTCACCATGCCCAGCCTGTCGGGCGAAATGCAGTACCGCCCGGGCGCGATCATGAGCCAGATTGTGCTCGCCGACGAGATCAACCGCACGTCGCCGAAAACGCAGTCCGCGCTGCTGGAAGTCATGGAGGAGCGGCAGGTGACGGTGGACGGCGTGACCTATCCCCTCGCGCGTCCCTTCATGGTGCTGGCGACGCAGAACCCGGTGGATTTTGTCGGCACCTATCCCCTGCCGGAAGCGCAGATGGATCGCTTCTTCATGCGCGTTTCCATCGGCTACCCCTCCTTACAGGACGAGATGGACATCCTTGACCGCTACTGCGGCGAGCAGAAGCCGATGGAATCCGTCGTGCCGGTCTGTTCGGCGGAGGACGTGATCGCCATGCAGCAGCAGGTCAAAACGGTCTATTGCTCCAAAGAGGTGCGCGCGTACATCGCCGCCATCTGCGCCGCCACGCGGAACACGCCGCTGCTCAGTCTCGGCGCGAGCACCCGCGCGGCCATCGCGCTGATTCACGCGGCGCAGGCCAACGCGCTGCTCTGCGGCCGCGATTATATCATTCCCGAAGACGTGCAGCACCTCGCGCCGAGCGTGCTCTGCCACCGCCTTTCCCTCTCCGCGGAGGCGCGCATGCGCGGCTACACCAGCGAGCAGGCGTTTGGCGAGATTCTTGCCGCCGTGCGCATCCCGGTGAGGCTCAAATGACCGCGCGCGGGTTTTATACGCTGCTCTTCGGCGCGCTGATGCTCTTCACCGCGCTTTCCGTCGGCAGTTCGGGCGCGTTTCTGCTGGGCACGGCGGCGCTGCTCTGCTGGGCGCTTTCGCTGCTCAGCGTATGCATGGCCGCGTTTTCCTGCCGCGCGGAGCAGCAGGTCGAAGGCGGTCAGGCGCAGCGCGGCGGCGTATGCCGGTTCAGCCTGCGCGTCCGCTTTGCCCTGCCCGCGCCCATCGCGCCGCTGTCCCTCCGGGTGGAGCTGCCCAGCGGCAGGCAGAGCGATTTTTCACTTTCCGCCAAGCTCTTCGGGCTGACGGAAAGCGTCAACGAATTCGCCTGTCCGCATGTCGGCGTGTTCCCGGTCGGCGTATCGCAAATCACGTTTTCGGATTGCTTCGGCCTGTTCGCCTTCCGGCGAAAGCTGCGCGGCGCGCTGCAAAGCGTCGCGGTGCTGCCCAATTCCGCCGCGTCCGAACCGCTGCCTGTCAGCCCCGGCGAGGGCGAAAGCACGACGACCCAGCGCGCGCTCTCCGACCACAGCGTGCCGGAGGATATCCGCGCCTGGCAGGAGGGCGACGAGCTGAAGCGCGTCCATTGGAAGCTTTCCATGCGCCGCCAAAGCCTGATGGTGCATACCTACGAAACCCCGCAGCGCCCGGACGCGCTGATTCTGCTGGACGTTTCCCAGCCGCAGGGCGCGTCGAAGGCCGCCCTCGTCGATGCGCTGACCGAAGCCTGCGCCGGAACCATCGAGGCGCTTTTGCAGGCCGGGCGCATGACGCGCCTGCCGCTTGAAGCGTCCGGGCAGGGCGAGCTTTCCGGGCAGGGCATGGAGGCGTTTGACCCGATGCGCCGCGCGCTGGCCTGCGCGGGCTACAATCGACAGGAGGATTTCGCCCGCGCGCTGCTGCTGGCCTCCCCGCGCATGCGGCTGGCCGGTTCGGCCGCCGTTTTTTCCACAAGGCTCACGCCCGCCATCGCGGACGCGGCCATCGCGCTTTCCCGCATGGGCGCGCGCATGCGCTATACGCTGGTCACAGTGGAAGAGCCGAGCGAGGAGCAAAGCAAGCTGCTCGACCTGCTGCGCGTCAGCGGGCTGGAAGCCGAGCATGTCCGTGCCTGATCACTCTACGCCAGAAAGGCGAAACTTTTCATGAAAAAACCGTTTTTTTCCGTGCCGCGCACGCTCTTTCTCCACGCGCTGACGACGTTTTTAATCGGCGCGGGCTGCGTCTGGCCGCTTTCGCTCTCGCTGGGGCTGACCGCGCCGCTTTCGCTGTGCGCGGTCGCCTGCGGCGCGGTGACGCTGCTCTTCGCGCTGCTGGACTGCATGCCCCGCCTGCGCGTGCTGGCCTATCCGCTGCTGCTGCTCGCCATCGGCGGGGTCGCGTTCTCGCTGCGCGGGCAATTTGCCGCCGTCGGCGCGGCGCTGGCGCTGACGGTGCACGGCCAGCCGCTCGCCCTCGCCGCCTATTCGCAGGAGATTATGCTGCTGCTTTCGCTCGTCTTTACGGGTGTCGGCGCGTCGCTCTCCCGAAGCGAGCAGGCGTTTTTTCCGCTGGCGCTGCTGGAAATCGCGCTGCTGTTCGTCGTCTCGTTCCTCGGCGCGCAGGTCAGCGCCGCGTCGCTCCTGCCGCTGATTCTCGCGCTGCTGCTCAGCGGGCGCGCGCCCGGCGTTCAGGCGCGGCGGATTGTGCCGCTGTGCGCCGCCATTCTGGCGGTGACGGCGCTGCTCATGCCCTTCTCCGCGCAGACGTCGCCGGAATTGAACCGGTTCGCCCAGCGCGTCCGCCGGATGCTCGACGACTACCTCTTCTTCACCGACGCGCGCACCACGTTTTCGCTCAGCTCGACCGGCTACCAGCCGCTCGGCGTTTCCCAGCTCGGCGGCCCGGCCAACCCGGAGGATACCCCGGTGATGCAGGTGCGCGCCTCGGGCCGGGCGCTGCTGCGCGGCGCCATCAAAAACGAATACGACGGGCACACGTGGCTCGATTCGACCTCCGGCAGGCGCTATCTGTATGTGAATCCGCGCTTTTACGCGCTGCGCCGCGATCTGTTTGACCAAAAGCGCCCGAGCGACGCAATCCGCGCGCAGCTGCCCGAAGGCGAGACGATCACCGTGCTGATGCGCGCCGACGCGGCCAGCACACTTTACCTCACCCAGCGCTTTTCCGCGCTTTCGGGGCACGAAATCGTACCGTATTTCTCCCCGGCAAGCGAGGTTTTCGGCACGCGCAGCCTGACCTTCGGCGACAGCTACACCTTTACGGGTATCCGGCTGAGCGGCGATACGCCCGGCGTCCGCGATGCCGTGCTGGCTGCCGCGCAGAATAGCGACGCTTACGCCGATACGGTGCGCGCCGCTTACCTGACGCTGCCGGGCGGCATTGAAACCGACGTTTACGCCCTCGCCGGGCAGATCACGCAGGACGCGCAGACGGATTTTGACCGAGCCGATGCGCTCTGCGCCTATCTGCGCAGCGCCTATCCGTATACGCTCGAGCAGGACGTGCCGCCGTTCGGGCGGGATTTTGTCTCGTGGTTCCTGCTGGATGAACGGCAGGGCTACTGCACGTCCTTCGCCACGGCGATGGCGGTCATGGCGCGCATGGTCGGCCTGCCCTCGCGCTATATCGAGGGCTATGCCGCCGTGCCGGACAGCGACGGCGTGGCGCGCGTCACCCAGCAGCAGGCGCATGCGTGGGTGGAAATCTATTTCCCCGGCTTCGGCTGGCTGCCGTTTGATCCGACCCCCGGCACGAGCGACGGAGACGGCGATCTTCCCGACGACGATCCGGGGCGCGATGATTCGCCCACGCCGTCTCCCTCTCCCTCGCCGACGGCCAGCCCAACGCCCTCTCCGACGCCCACGCCGGATGACCCGGGCGCAACGCCCAGCCCCTCGCCGACGCCTTCGCCCGAACCGAACGACACGCCCACGCCCGAGCCTTCCGATACGCCTTCCCCGACGCCGCCGCCCGAGGACGACACGCCGCCGCGCAACCCGCCCCAGTGGCTCTGGCCGCTGCTGATTCTGCTGCTGCTCGCGGTTCTGGCCGCGCTTCGGCTGTACTTCTGCGCGCCCGCGCAGGTTGCCGGGCGGCAGAAAAACGCCAACGACGCGCTGCTGGCGTGGTACCGCGCGGTGGAAGACGCGCTGCTGTGCATGGGCATTGCGCCCCTGCCGGGCGAAGCGCCCGCGTCGTTCCTCTGGCGCGCGCAAAGCGAGCTGCACGACGCGGTGAAGCTGACCGGGCTGGGCAAGGCGCTCTGCGTGGCGCAATACAGCGGTCGGGCGCTCAAGCGCACCCAGCCGGAACGCGCGCGCAAGGTTTACGCCGCCCTGCTGGCGCAAATGACCCTGCGCCAGAAAACGCGCCTTTACGCACGGCGCTTTGTGCGCGGAATTCGGCTGTAAGGTGCTTGCAATTCCGGCGGCAATGCGCTATAATGGCGACGTTTATGGTTTTTGACGCATCGTTTTTTCGGGAGGAATTCGTTATGGAACAGCAAGTAACGCGCATCACCAGCTTCTCCATCAACCACGATATTCTGCTGCCGGGGCTGTATGTCAGCCGGGTGGACGGCGACGTGACGACGTATGACATGCGCACCCGCCGCCCCAACACCGGCGATTTGATGGATAACAGCACCATGCACTCGCTGGAGCACATGTTCGCCACCTACATCCGCAACGGCGAGTTGAAGGATTCCATCGTCTATTTCGGGCCGATGGGCTGCCAGACGGGCTTCTACCTGCTGGTGCGCAACGCCGACAACGCCGAGGTGCTGCGGCAGGTTCGCCTGACGCTGATGAAGATTCTGGCGCACGAGGGGCCGGTTTTCGGCGCAAGCAGCCGCGAGTGCGGCAACTACCGCAACCTGAGCCTTTCCTCGGCCAAAACCGAGGCGCAGCGCTATCTTTCCGAGCTGGACGCGCGCCCGGTAACGTTTCAATATAAGGAGTAAAAATATGATCGGTATAATTGCAGCGATGAACGTGGAGATGGAGTCCCTGCGTTCTTTCATGACGGACACGACGACCGAGACCATCAGCGGCATCACCTTCGTGAGCGGTACGCTCGAGGGCAGGCAGGTCGTCACGGCAGTCTGCGGCATCGGCAAGGTGTTCGCGGCGATGTGCGCCCAGACGATGATCCTGCGCTATCAGCCGGAGTGCATCGTCAACACCGGCGTGGCGGGCACGCTTTCGGATAAGCTGACCATCGGCTCGATTGCGGTTTCCTCCGCCGTCGTGCAGCATGACATGGACACCAGCGCCATCGGTGACCCGGTGGGCCTGATTTCCGGCATCAACAAGGTGCAGCTCCCGGCGGACGCGGATCTCTGCGGACAGTTGAGCGCCTGCGCGACGGTGCTGGGCATCCGCACCGAAACCGGCGTGATCGCCTCCGGCGACCAGTTCATCTCCTCCGCCGAGCGCAAAGACGCGATTGTCAAGACCTTCGGCGCGATTGCCTGCGAAATGGAAGGCGCGGCCATCGGCCAAGTCTGCTATGTCAACCGCGTGCCGTTCTGCGTGCTGCGCGCCATTTCCGACAGCGCGGACGGCTCTTCCCACATGGATTATCCGACCTTCGTGGGCATGGCCGCCGAGCAGAGCGTCAAGCTGCTGCGCACATTTCTCAAAAACTAAGCCTGTCTATTTTGGCCTCCGTCGATTTCGGCGGAGGTTTTCTTTTCCTTTTGCGGGATTCCCTCTCGACATTCTCTGCGCGCGGCGCTATAATAAAGAACACATCCAATTCCGCTTTTTCTCGCGGTCAAGAGAAAGGAACATATCTCCCATGAAAACCACAGCGGCTAAACCGATGAGCCAACTTGAGCGTTATATTCTGCTGACCTTTGGTGTGTTGCTTACCGCGGTCGGCGTTTACTTTTTCAAGTTTCCGAACAACTTTTCCACCGGCGGTGTGAGCGGCCTTTCTTTGATTTTGGGCCGCGTTTTCCCCTCCCCGGTGCTCACCCCGAGCGCGTTCGTGTTCATCATCAATATGGCGCTGCTGGTGGTGGGTTTCATCTTTCTGGGGCGCAGTTTCGCCTTCAGCACGGTGTATTGCTCGGTGGTGCTGTCGCTGGCGGTCAACGTCATGGAGCGCTTCTGGCCGCTTGATCACCCGCTGACCAATCAGCCGCTGCTGGAGCTGTGCTTCGCGGTGCTGCTGCCCGCCATCGGCTCGGCCATCCTGTTCCATCTGGACGCTTCCAGCGGCGGAACGGACATCATCGCCATGATCGTGCGCAAATACACGAGCATGAACATCGGTATGGCGCTGATGGTCGCCGACGCGCTCATCACCCTCGCCGCGCTTTTCTGCTTCGGTATTCAGTCCGGCCTGTTCTGCATCCTCGGCCTGCTGATGAAATCCGTGCTGGTCGATTACGTGACGGACAGTTTCCGCATGAAGAAGTGCTTCCAGATCATCACGACAAACCCCGAACCGATTATCGACTTCATCACCGTCAACCTGCACCGCGGCGCGACGCTCGAGGACGTCTACGGCGCATTCCACCACGAGCGCAAGACGATGGTGATCACCGTCCTCACCCGCGCGCAGGCGCTGGCGCTTCGCCGCTTCATCCACGCGAACGACCCGCACGCTTTCATGGTTATCACCGCCTCGACGGAGATCGTCGGAAAGGGCTTCCTCGCCAGCTGACCGTCGTTTTCGCCTGAGCGCTATCAAAAAAAGTTCTTCTTCCCGCCGTTTGGGAAGAAGAACTTTTTTTAATCTCGAAATGATTTACTTGGCGAAGCCCACGATGCCGAACGAACCGGGGCCGCTGTGCGCCGCGATGACGCAGCCGGTCTGCACCCAGCTCAGGTTCGCGTAACCCTGCGCATGCAGAATGGTTTCCACCTCGCGCATGACCTCTTCGCTCAGCCCCGCGCCGTAAATCAGCCACAGCGCGTCGGTTTCAAGCCCCTGCGCGGCCGGGAATTCCTTCGCCATCTGGCGGACGACGCGGCCCATCGTGCCGCGGTATTTCTTGGTGGAAAGCAGTTTGCCATCCTGAATCTCAATCAGCGGATGCAGGCCGAGGATTTTCGCGCCGAGATATGCGGCGTTGCTCACGCGGCCGCCCGCGCGCAGATAATCCAGATCGCCGGGGATGAAACCCATGCGGATTTGGCCGATCAGGCCGTTTACAAACGCCGCCGCCTCGTCAAGCGTCGCCTCCGGGTGCTCGCGCAGATAGCGCGCCGTGGTCAGCACAACGGCCGCCTGCCCCGCCGCGACGCTCTTGGTGTCGATCGCCACGAAGTTTTCGCGGCCCTCGCCCGCAATCAGCGCGCTCTGCATGGAGCAGGTTGTGCTGGCCGAGTACGCCAGATAGAGGATCGGCACGCCGGGGAATTCGCGGTCAAGCCGCTCAAACACCGCCTCGAAATCGTGCGGCGTGCAGCCGCTGGTGCGCGGCAGCTCGCGGTGCTTTTTATAAAAATCGAACATCTCCGTCGTCGGGAACGCGCCGTCGTCGCGCGTTTCGCCGCCGAAGGAAACATGCATCGGCACGATCACAATGCCGTTTTCTTTCGCCAGCTCGGGCGTAATATCGCTGCCGGATTCGGCCACAAGGATGATTTTGCTCACCGGGGAACACCTCTTTATTCCATATCAGGCGGCAAAAACGCCGCGAGTAGCATCAATATAACACCCCTGCGTTGCAAAAACATTGGCGAAATGTTGCTGAAATGTGAATCAGGCCGTTTTTTCCTCTGTCATGCGCGGCAGGCGGACGGTGAACTCCGATCCTTCGCCCGGCGCGCTGGCCACGCTGATGGAGCCGCCGGAGATTTCCAGCACGCGGCGCACCAGCGCAAGGCCAAGACCGTTGCCCTCCCCGCTGTGGGAGGTATCGCCCTGATAGAACTTATCAAAAATGTGGCTAAGCGTCGCTTCGTCCATGCCGCAGCCGGTATCCGAAACGGTCACCGCCACGTCGTCGCCGTCCTTAACCTGCCGGAGGACGATCCGTCCGCCCGGCTCGGTGAACTTGACGGCGTTTGAAATCAGGTTGTTGAAGACGATTTCCATCATCGTTTCATCCGCCATCACCATGACGCGCTCCTCGAGTTGCGCGTCAAAGTCGATGTGCTTGGCCTCCCATCGCGCTTCGTGCGTCAGCGCGCAGTCGCAGAGCTGGCGGGTCAGGTCATACGGCGCGGCGTTGGGCGTGATTTCCTGATTTTCCAGCTTGTTGAGCCGCAGGATGTTGGAAACCATCGTGCTCAGGCTCTCGCTGGCCGAAGCAATCGTTTCGGCGTATTCCCGCTGCTGCGCTTCGCTCAGCCCGCCGCGCGCCAATGCGGAAGCGTAGCTGTTCATGACCGTCAGCGGGGTGCGGATTTCGTGGGAGACGTTGGCGATAAAGTCGTTTTTCATCGTCTCCGTGCTGCCCAGCTCCTGCACCATGCGGTTGAAATCCTCGAACATGATATCCATATAATCGAACTTGTTCGCGCTGTGAAACGGCGTCACGCGGACGGAAAAATCGCCCTCCGTCACCCGCTTCATGGCGCGGCTGAGCGCGCGCATCGGCCTGTCAAACCGCCGACAGGTATACAGATGCAGCACAATCGCCGCCAGAAACGCCATCGCCACCCAGTACGAACCCACGCCCATGCTCGCCACGACGCTGAACACCTGCATCTTCAGCAGCTTTTCCAGTGCAAGCACGTTGCCCGCGCTCAACACGCTAACCACCAGCAGGATGATCACAAACATGCGCCACGAAAACAGCCGTCGGCGGACGCGCGGGTCTTCCATCGCGCGGCGCTTTTCCAAAAGAGACCGAAGTTTGTTCATGCGTTCGGCACCGCCTTATACCCCAGCCCGTGCACGGTCATGATCTTGAAATCCTCGCTGACGGACATTTTATCGCGGATGCGGGTGATGTACACGTCCACCGCGCGCAGGCTGGCGCTCGTCTCCCCGTCCCAGAACTCGTCCATCAACTGCGCGCGGGAGAACGTGCGCCGCGGATAGGAAAGCAGCTTGTAGAGCAGGTCAAACTCGCGCACGGTCAGCGTGATTTCCTGCCCGGCGACGTAAACGCTGCGCTCCTCTGCATCCAGAATCGTCGAACCGACCATTAGTCGCTTTTCCGCTTCGATACGCGCGCGGCGCAGAAGCGCCTCGATGCGCAGCAGCAGCTCGTCCACGTCGATGGGCTTGACCATGTAATCGTCGATCCCCGCGCCGAAGCCCTTGCGCTTGGCGCTCATGTCATCCAGCGCGGTCATCAGCAGAATCGGGATATGCTTGTTGACGCTCCGAACGTCGGCCACGAATTCAAACCCGTCAATGCCGGACATCATGATATCGGAGATGATGAGATCCGCGCCGTCGCCATGCAGCACGTCGAACGCCTGCGCGGCGTTTGTGCAGCCGACGGCCTCGTACCCCGCGGCGCGCAGGCTGGCGCAGACGATTTGATTCAGGCGGATGTCATCCTCCACAACGAGCACTCGAACCATGTTGTTCCTCCTCGATTTCTTCTATAATCAGCAGTATATCAGCAAACTGTTTCGAATTTGTTACAGCGGCCGGTTTTATTTGGGCGCTTGACTTTTGGGTGAAAACCGATTATCTTTGTAGCGACGCGGACATTCCCTCGGATCTCGCAGGGGCGCGCACTGCGTGTCCGCCGTTTGGATAAGGAGTTTTGAACATGCTTGACCATTTTCTCCGCCCCACGCAAATCAAAACCAATCAGGACGGCGGCCTGCTTCGGCTGATCGCCTGCGTCTGCATGTTCATCGACCACGCGGGCAAGATGCTCTTCCCCCATCTGATTTGGATGCGTCTGGTCGGGCGGCTGGCCTTCCCGCTGTTCGCTTACGGCATTGCCGTCGGCGCGGCGATGACCAGGCATCCGCAGCAGTATATCGCCCGTGTGGCGGCGCTGGCGCTCATCAGCCAGCCGCTTTATGCCGTGGCGCTCGGCCACACGAACAACGCGATGTATGCCGTGCCGTTTGCGCAACATCCCCTGCGCGCGCTCTATACCTTCTATATCAAGAGCTGGGAAACGCCGAGCATCCTGCTTCCGCTGCTGCTGGGGCTCCTGCTTCTGCTGTGCCTGCGCGAGAAAAAATATGTGATCGCGCTTCTGATTTATGTGCTCTGCGAGCGCTTCTCCGGCAGTCTGGATTACGGCGTGGGCGGTGTCCGGCTGATGGTGCTGTTTTACCTCTTTCTGGAATATCCGGCGCTGTGCTTTGCGGCCACGACGGCGTATATGCTCGCCTGGGCGGCGGACGGAAGCGGCTACCCGCTCTTCGGGATTCAGTTCGGCATGCGCATTTTCGCCACGCCCGCAGTGATGCTCGCCAGCCTGCCGATCCGCCGCAAAACGCAGACGCCGAAATGGCTCGCTTACGGGTTTTACCCGGCGCATCTGCTCGCTTTGCTCATTCTGGAAAAAATTTTTTAAAAAAGGGCTTGACAGACTGCCGCGAATACGCTATACTATCACTCGTTCAAAAGCTGCGGCTCACGCAGAGCAGCTACAACTTGATATTGGGGAATTGTGTAACGGCAGCACCTACGACTCTGACTCGTATTGTCTAGGTTCGAATCCTAGTTCCCCAGCCATTTGCCTCCATGGTCAAGCGGTCAAGACGTTGCCCTCTCAAGGCAAAATCATGGGTTCGATTCCCATTGGAGGTGCCACCAAACAGAGCGTTTTCGTTCTGTTTTTTCTTTTGCTCAGAATTTCCGTTCGACGTGCACAAAAGATATCCGGCTCATCAAATGCGCTTTCCGTTTCGCCGAAACCGCTTCGCTTTCCTTTTTTTGCAAACCGAACAAAAATAATCGGCCTCCCTTTTAGCAGGAAATGTGTCCGCCGTCAGGCGGTCTTAACGCCCGCTGAACGGACAGAGCCTTATTTTTTTACATTTTTTCACTGGCGGATATTTCCTTGTAGCTCTTGTAATCCCTATAAATCCTTGTTTTGTGTGGTTTTTTATTATATGGCATATATCATCAGACGACTTTGACATTCTTGACAAATTTTGAATGGAATGTTATACTGGCTTTAAAGCGTCGGGATGAACGTTTGTTTGCCCCGGCCACATATTTTGAGGAGGAACCTGTTATGAAGAAGCTTGTTGCTTTGATGGTTGCCCTGACCATGGTTCTGGGTCTGGCTTCCGTCGCGTCCGCTGCGGAGTACCCGTCCAAGGGTATTTCTGTCATCTGCCCGTGGGGTGCCGGCGGCGGAACGGATGCTGTTCTCCGCGCTTTCTGCGAGGCTATGGGCAAGGATCTGGGCGTCACGCTGACGGTTGACAACCGCACCGGCGGCGGCGGAATCATCGGCCATCAGGCCATCGCGGATGCTGAGGCGGACGGCTACACCATCGGCATGATCACCTTTGAGCTCTCCACCTACAAGCACCTCGGCACGTCCGAGCTGACCTACGAGGATTATGAGCCGCTCTGCCGCGTCAACACCGACGCTGCGGCCATCACCGTCAACGCCGAGTGGGCCAAGGCCAACAACATCACCGATCTGGCCGGCTTCATCGACTACTGCAAGGCGCATCCGGGCGAGGTTCAGATGGGCGGCTCCTCCAACGCCTCCGTTTGGCACATCGCCGGCGGCTACCTGATGAACGCTGCGGACATCGAGCTGCAGATGGTCACCTATCAGGAAGGCGCTGCGACCGCCGTTCAGAATGCGGCTTCCGGCTTCATTCAGGGCGTGACCGTGTCTCTGGGCGAGGCGCGCAACTTCATCGAGTCCGGCCACCTCGTTTGCCTGGGCGTCATGGACGATCAGCGCAACAGCCTGTTCCCGGATGTTCCGACCTGCAAGGAGCAGGGCTACGATATCGCCTACGCGACCCAGCGCGGCATGGCGGTGCCGAAGGGCATCGACCCGGCCATCAAGGAGCGCCTGCAGGCGGCCTGCGCTGCCGCGGTTGAAGATCCGGACTTCGTGACCTTCATGAACAACGGCGGCTACACCATCGCTTACCAGAACGCTGAGGAGTACACCGCGTTCCTGGCGCAGAGCCTGACCGACGTCGGCGAGGCGATGGAGTCCCTGGGCCTGTAATCCGATCTGAAGATTTTCCCTGAAGTGGGCAGGCGACGTGCCTGCCCATTTTTCGGTGAATCGCAGAAGATAAAGACATCTTAACGTAAAAAGGATGGAACCGACATGAAGAAAACCAAAACGCAGGCGTTTGCCAATCTGATTGGCTCCCTGATCTTCATCGCCGTGGGCGTGTGGGCCTTGATTCAGACCTACTCCTTCCAAGAGGTGAAGAACACCTACGTGCAGGCTGCGGTGTTCCCGCAGATCATGTGCGTCGGTATGTTGATTTTTGCTGTCATCCTTCTGATCCAATCGATCATTAAGCTGATGACCATGGATGAAAATGACCCGCTGGCCGAACCGGCTGCGAGCATCAATTTCATCAAGGATAAGGGCGTTCTGGCCGCGCTGTTTGTGATGCTGCTGTGCGCGCTGTTCGTTGCGTTCTTCAAGCCGCTGGGCTACGTGGTCTGCGGCGCCGTGCTCTGCTTCGTCATCATGGTGCTGATCGGCAAGCGCAACTGGCTGCAGATGGTTCTGGTTTCCATCCTCGTGCCGCTGGGCATGTGGCTGGTTTTCTACAAGGTGCTGACGGTCAACATCCCGATGGGACCGCTGCAGTTCCTGCGCGATCTGGTAGACATGATTTAAGGAGGCGCACGTATGAATTGGAGTTTACTGTTTAGCAGCTACGGCGCCGTCTTTGGCAATGTTCAGGTGCTTCTGATGACATTCCTCGGCGCGCTGGGCGGCGTTCTGCTTGGTGCGATTCCGGGCATGACCGCCACGATGGGCGTGGCGCTGCTGATCCCCTTCTCCTTCGGCATGGATCTGATTCCGTCCATCGGCCTGCTGCTGGGCATCTATTGCGGCGGCATGTACGGCGGCTCGATTTCCGCCATCCTGATTCACGCGCCGGGCACCCCGGCCGCGGCGGCCACGCTGCTGGACGGCTACCCGATGTGCCAGAAGGGTCAGGCGGGTAAGGCGCTTTCCGTCGCCATGTTCGCGTCCTTCGTCGGCGGCGTCATCGGCGCGCTGATTATGACCTTCCTCTCCCCGATCATTGCGGATATGGCCATGAACTTCGGCCCCGGCGAAATGTTCATGCTGGCGGTCTTCGGCCTCTCCGTGATCGTCGCCATCTCCGGCAAGTCCATCGCCAAGGGTCTTGTGAGCGCCTTCTTCGGCATGCTGCTGTGCACCGTCGGCCTCGACCCGACCAACGGCATCCCGCGCTTCATCACCTATAAGCAGACCGGCCTGCTGGAAGGCTTCCAGTTCATCCCGACGCTGATCGGTCTGTTCGCGGTGGCCGAGGTCATCGCGGGCGTCGAGCGCATCATCCGCGGCGAGGAAAAGCAGGAAAGCTCTCACGAAAAGATCACCAACGTGCTGCCGGATTGGCAGACCATCAAGGCCATCTGGCCGAACATCCTCTCCGGCGGCATCATCGGCACCTTCATCGGCGCAATTCCGGGCGCGGGCGGCGACATCGCGGTGTTCGTCTCCTACGGCTTCAACAAGAGCCTGAGCAAGCATCCTGAGCTTTGGGGCACGGGCATTCCGAACGGCGTGGCCTCCACCGAGTCCGCGAACAACGGCTGCTCCGGCGGCGCGATGATCCCGCTGCTCTCCCTCGGCGTGCCGGGCGACTCCGTCACCGCCATCCTGCTGGGCGCCTTCATCATGAAGGGCATTCAGCCGGGCCCGATGATGTACATCAGCGAGCTGCCGACCGTCTACAAGGTCTTTGCGGCGCTGATGCTGGCGAACCTGGCGATGCTGGTTGTCGGCTGCCTGGGCGTCCGCTTCTTCGCGAAGATCGTCTCGGTCGAAAAGAAGATGCTCTACCCGATCATTCTGGTCATCTCCCTGCTGGGCGCGTTCTCCATCAACAAGAACGTGTTCGACGTGGGCGTGTGCGTGGTCTTCGGCGTGATCGGCTGGCTGATGAACAAGTATGAGTTCCCGCTCAGCCCGATCCTGCTGGCGCTGATCCTTGGACCGATGTGCGAAAAGAACTTCGTGCGCTACATGAACAT
>CAKTXH010000040.1 GCA_934630975.1 uncultured Clostridia bacterium
AGCGTATCCGTCAGCGCGCCGAGGTTGAAGCTCAGGCCGGAACGCACGAAGAACAGCAGCAGAATCGGCGGGCTCCAATACCCGAGCTGGCGAAACAGCTTTTCGTCCCCCGTCAGGTTGATATACGTCATGCCCATGGACATACAGCCCAGCAGCGGCGAAACATCCGCCATCGCGCAGATGCCGCAGAACGCGAACAGCGTCGCAATCGAGACGATCAGCCGGTTATCCGTCGAGCGCTTGCGGAAAAACAGCTTGAGCATCACGCCGAACAGCGCGCCCAGCGCCAGCACGCAGATATTCGCCAGAATCGGGGCGATCACGGTAGAAAGCTGCATGCTGCCGCTCTCAGACGCCATCGCCACGGAAATCGCGACGCTGTACAGAATCAGGCCGACCACGTCATCCAGCGCGACGACTTGCAGGAGCGTATCGACAAAATCGCCGTGCGCGCCGGTCTGCCGGATCGTCATCATGGTGGAAGCGGGCGCTGTGGCCGAGGCCAGCGCTGAGAGCACGATGGAAAAGCTCAATTCCAGATGCAGCACGCCGTAGACGAGGATGAACACCGCGACCGAGGCCAGACAGGCTTCCAGCACGGTGATGACGATGACCCGCGCACCGTTGCGCCTGAGCACCTCCACCTTGAAAAACTCGCCCGCGCTGAACGCGATAAACGCCAGCGCCACGTCCGAAAGAAAATCCGTTCCGTCGATGATGGTCTGCGGAATCACATTCAAGCAGCACGGCCCCATCAAAATGCCCGCCAGAATATAGCCCGTCACATTGGGCAGGCGGAACCGCTTGGTGATTCGCGTCATTGCGAAACCGGCAAACAGCATGGCCGAAATAGAAATAATGACCCGCGCCACCGGCGAGGCCTGCATGGATTCGATCAATTTTCCCCGTTCTCCTTCCCTATTCGAATTTTACATTGATTTTACATCAATCTAACATAAAATTCAAGCCTTTAGAAGAATTTTATGATAAAGCTTTCTGAATTCTCACTATTTTCATCAAAAAAGGAGGCGGAATTTCTTCCGTCTCCCTGAAAGTGTTTTATTGAACGCTTTACGGGCGCAAACCGCTTCCGCCCTGAAGGGTGATGGTTTCGCCGGTGACGTAGGAAGCGTCATCCGAAGCGAGGAACACGCAGACGCGGCCGATATCCTTCTCCGGGTCGGCAAAGCGCCCCAGCGGGATGCCCTGAATCGTCTTGGCGAACAGATCCGGATACGCGTCGCGCCACTGTTCGAGGCTCTCCGTCATCGCCAGCGGGCAGACCACGTTCACGCGGATGCCGTCCGGGCCCCACTCCGCCGCCGCCACGCGGGACAGGCCGCGGATGCCTTCCTTCGCCGCCGCGTAGGAGGACTGGCCGAGCTTGCCGAACAGACCCGCGCCGGAAGCGAAGTTGATGACCGAGCCTTTGCTCTCCTTCAGATACGGGTAGCAGTCGCGCATATAGAAGAACGTCGCATACAGGCCGGAATAAATCGCGAGGTCAAAATCCTCCTTGGTATGATCCTTGAGCATCACGCCGGACTTGGAAACCTGCGCGTTGTTGACCACCGTGTCGATATGGCCGAAGGTCTCGACCGTCTGCTTCACCACGTTGGCGATAGCGGCTTCATCCGCGCCGTCCGCCGTGATCGGCAGCACCTTGACGCCGTATTCGGCTTCAAGCTTTTCCTTCGCCGCTTCCAGACGGCTCATCGTCCGGCCCGTAATGACCAGATTCGCGCCCTCTTTGGCGAACGCCTTCGCCAGGCCGAAACCGATGCCCTTGCCGCCGCCGGTGATAATCGCAACTTTTCCTTCAAGCTTGCCCATTGTCTATCGCTCCTTTATGCATATTGTTCAGAGGACGCATCCGCGTCTTGTCTGGCTTTGATGCATATAGCGTATCATCTTTGGATGAATCTGTCAACGATTGTCAAGCAAGTCGCCCGATTCGTTTATTTATTTTTTGTCAATCTTGTTTATTCCGCCAGAAACGCATCCGCCGCGGCCGCGCAAAGCCTTCTGGTAATGCGCATAATGCCGTCTTCCCGTGTGGTTTGGCAGCCGTTGGTCATTACGCAGAACACAGTTTGGCTCACAGGTTCGACATATAAATTGCAAACGATGCCCTCGTCCGTGCCCTGATGGCCGTACACGCGCCGCCCGTCCAGCAGCGTATCCTGCCGGATGGTAAAGAAGCTGTACGGCGAATCGCCGGTGATGCCCGTCGTCTCTTCGCTCTGCTCCTGCCGCATCATGGCGACGGCTTCTTCGCTGAGCACGCGCACGCCGTCCAGCGTGCCGTCGCCGCAGACGGCGATGCCCAGCCGGGTCAAATCGCGCGGGCGGATCAGCAGGCTGCCCACCGTGATCCGATAGTGCGTATCCGGCGTGGCGAACGCGTCATAGGGCTGGCGCAGAACATAGCTCGGCGCGCGGTAAAGCGAGCCGTCTTTTCGATACGTCGCGGTCAGGTATTCCTCCGCCTCCTCGAGCTGCGTCGCGGTATAGGCCGCGTCGATGCCCAGCGGCGCGAAGAGATAGGCCCGCATGAAGGAGGAAACATCCTGCCCCGTCACGGATTCAATCACCGCGCCCGTGATACCCGCCCCGAAGTTGGAATAGGTATATTGACTGCCGGGGCGGACGTCCCGGAAATTGGCCTTCGCCTTTTGATCCAGCGCAATCATTTCGCTCAGCCTGCTGGCGATTCTGGAATAGGAGGAATTTTCGTTCAGCCCCGCCGTGTGGCTCATCAGCATGCGCAGGGTGATCGGCGTATCGGGATAGCGCGGATTGCCGACCGCATAGCCCAAATACGCGCTGATATCCTCATCCGGGTCGAGCAGGCCGTCGTCCATCATCTTGAGCAGGCCGATTCCCGTGACGAACTTGGTGACGGAAGCGCAGCGGAAATAGCTCTTTTCCGTCACAGGCACGCGGGTCGTCTTCTGCTGCACGCCGTAATAGCACTCGTAGACGATTTCGCCTTTCTGCGCCACCAGAAACGCGCCGCCGACCGTCTTCGCATCGCGGAAGATTTTGTCCACCTGCTCGTCGAGGCCCGCGCCCTCCGCCCTGCCGCAGACCGGCAGAAGCGCCAGCAGCAAAAAGAACACAACCAGTTTTCTCATAAACAATTCAATCCTTCAAATTTTTCATAGTCGAATGCCTATTCATTCGCGCCCGAAGGTTTCCAAAGAGGTTTTCGAGCTGTCGCCGCCGGTGGCGGATGCAGACAGCCGAAAACGAAAGCCCTTTGGTCGTGTCCGCAGACACGAAATCCCCTACATCATAACACCCGCGCGGAACGCTTGCAAGTCCCGCGCGGGTGCGCAATCAGGTTTTGATATACTCCGGACAGGCGGCGCGGATGGTCGCCTCATCTACTTTCACGCGGGAAAGATGCCTGGTCATCACGGCCTGCGCCGTTTCCACATCCCGGCGCTCGATCGCCTCGCAGATGGCCTGGTGGTCGCCGATGATCTTCTGATCCTTCACCACGGAGAGGGACAGCGCGCGCACGCGGTCGAAATGAATCGTCATGCCCTCCAGCATGCGCAGGGTGTTATCCTTCTGCGCAATGTGGAAGAGCAGGCGGTGAAACGCGTTATCCAGCTCCATCAGGTCAAACGACCCGCTCATCTCCGGCTCCTGCGAAAGCTGCTGAAAGCGGACGTTCTGTTTGAGCTGCGCCAGCGTCTCCTCGGTCACGTTTTCGCAGACGATAGGCAGAATCGCGACCTCCAGCACCTGCCGCGCAAAGCGGGCTTCCTCCACCAGCGCATAATCAATCAGGCTGATTCGGCTGCCCCGCTGCGGCAGAACATCCACCAGTCCGTACTGCGCCATGTCCATCAGCGCCTCGCGCACGGGCGTTCGGCTCAGGCCGAGCTGCGCGGCCAGCTCGTTTTCGCTGACCATCGTGCCGGGCTTCAGCTCCATGGAGATGATGTTCTCCTTGAGCATACGCAGCGCATACTCCCTCGCGGTTTCGGCGCAGTGTCTTTCCTCAAGTTTCACGGTTTCTTACCCCAAATACGCCTCAAGCGTCTTTCGAACGGCGCCTTCGCCCGCCAGCTCGGAAACGAACATCTCCTCGATGCGGTCGGCCATGCCGATTGCGGTCAGGTCGCTGCCGAAGATATTCGCGTTGGCGAGAATCGGGCGAATCTGCCCATGATACGTTTCCGGCTTGCCGACCTCAATGCCCGCCAGCTGCGCCTGCAATTCGTCCTTCATCGGGTCGGCGGAGATTTCGATGGCCTTGCCGTCGTCGCCCACGCCGAGCAGGTAGCGCAGCCAGCCCGCAATCGCCAGAGAAAGCGCGGTCAGCGCATGCAGGTCTTTGCCCTTTTCCACATAGCTCTTGATCGTCTCGCCGAAGCGGATGCCAACCTTCTGGGAGGTATCCGTCGCGATGCGCTGCGGGCTGTCCGGCATAAAGGGATTGGGCAGGCGCTGCTCGACCACCTCGTCGATAAACGCCTTCGGGCTGAGGATGACCGGATCGACGACGACCGGCAGACCCTCGACGTAGCCCAGCCGCTTGACCAGCTTCACCAGCATCTCGTCCTTCATCTCGTCGCAGATCAGCGTATAGCCGAGCATGCAGCCGTACACCGCCAGCGCGGTATGCAGCGGGTTGAGGCAGGTCGTGACCTTCATGCGCTCGGTCTTGTTGACGGTCTCGCGGTCGGTCATGTAGACCCCCGCCTTCTCCAGCGGCGGACGGCCGTTCGGGAAACGATCCTCCACCACGAGGTACTGCGGGCGCTCCGCGTTGACGAACGGCGCGATATACGTCCGCTTGGAGGTAATCACCGGGGCAATCTCCTCGCAGCCGAGCTTTTCCAGCTCTTTGCAGACGGAATCGGCCGGGCGCGGCGTGATCTTGTCGATCATCGACCACGGGAACGCGACCTGTGCCTCGTCGGAGATGTAATCCACAAACGCCTGCGGCACGAAGCCCTTTTTCAGCCACTCGTCCGCCATCGTCAGCACCGCGCCGCGCAGCTTCTCGCCGTTGTGGCTGCAATTATCCATCGAAACGACGGCCAGCGGCGCCTTGCCGTTTTCAAAGCGGTGCAGCAGCATCGCGCAGACAATCGCCATCGCGCCGGTCGCCTTGTCCGGGCCGTTGTCGATATCCGCCTGCACAAACGGGAAGAACGCTCCGGCGGCGTTTTTGAGCGCGTAGCCCTTCTCCGTGATGGTGAAGGATACCATTTGCAGGCTCGGATCGGCGAAGACCGCCTTGAGGCGGTTCCAGTGTTCCGGCACGCCCGACTGCGCCTTGATCGCCTCGCTCAGCGAACCGAGCACACGCTTGTCGGTCGTCGCGTCCGCGTTGAGCGTGACGGCCAGCACGAGGTTGTCATACGGCGTATAGATTTTATCCACCACGTCGAAATCGAAGGTCTCCACGCAGGTGATGCCGCGATCCATTTCGCCCTTGGCGATCAGCGTATCGGCCAGACCGCCCACGAAGATGCGGAAGATGTTGCCCGCGCCGAAGTGCGCCCAGACCGGGTGCGCCTTCGCCTTTTCGGCCGCCGCCTGAACGTCGTATTCCGGCAGCTTGACGCCGGCGCTCTGCCACGCGGCGGTATCCTTGATTCCTTCAAACGTCAGTTTCATACGCTCATCCCCTCTTCGCGTTCTTGTCGATGGCTTCCCAGAGACCGTTGAGGTACGCAATGCCCAGCGCGCGGTCATACAGGCCGTAGCCGGGGCGGCCGATCTCATCCCAAATCATGCGGCCATGATCCGGGCGGATGTAGGTATCCGGGCAGGTCTCATACGCGGCCTTCATAATCTCGTACATATCCAGATCGCCGTCGGAGGACAGGTGGCTGCTCTCTCGGAAGCGGCGGTCGCTGCCCAGATGCTTGATGTTGCGCACATGCAGGCAGCCGATGCGGTTCATCTCGCCGAAGTGGCGAACCATCGCCGGGATATCGTTCTGCACGTTGCTGCCCAGCGAGCCCGTGCACAGGCAGAGCGTGTTGCAGGGGCTGTCGTGCAGCTTGACCATGCGGTCAAACCCCGCCTGATCGTGCGTGATGCGCGGCAGGCCGAAGATCGGCCAGCCCGGATCGTCCGGATGGCAGGCCATCTTCACGCCGACCTCTTCGCAGGTCGGGATGATGCCGTCGAGGAAATACTTGAAGTTTTCAAACAGCTTCTCCTCGTCCACGCTCTTGTAGAGCTCCAGCACGTGCTCCAGCTCGGCCAGACGGGCGGGCTCCCAGCCCGGCAGGGTGAAGCCGTTGGAGTTTTCGGCCGTGCGGCGGACGATTTCCATCGGGGTCATCGCGCCCAGCTCGGCCTCGTCGTAATACAGGCTGTTGGAGCCGTCCTCCGGGATGACGCGCGCCAGATCGGTGCGCAGCCAGTCCAGCACCGGCATGAAGTTATAGACGATGACCTTCACGCCGTACTTCGCCAGATTGCGGATGGACTTGCAGTAATTCTCGATATACTGGTCGCGCGTGGGCAGGCCGAGCTTGATATCCTCGTGCACGTTGACGCTCTCGATGACCTCGCACTCCAGTCCGGCGGCGTGCACCTCGTCGATATATGCCTTGACCTCGTCTTCTTCCCAGACCTCGCCCGCGGCCTTGTAGTCAAGCACGCCCATCAGGCCGGTGCAGCCGGGGATCTGCTTAATCTGCTTGAGCGTGATCTTGTCGCTCTGACTGCCATACCAGCGGAATGTCATTTTCATCCTGCTCGATCTCCTTTCGTCCGTTTCGTCGTTTTATGGTATAATGCCTTGTTGTTTACTAGTATTCTAGCATATTTCAAAGCGAAACGCCAGCCTGTTTTTCAAAAATTCCCTGCAATTTTCGGCTTTTTCCTTTCGGGCCGAAACAATTCGCGCAAAAAGAATTGCTTTTCGAGCCGCATCCAGATATACTATATGCATCTTGATGTCACGAATAAGGAGTTGTTGATTGCATGCTGACCCTTTTCCCCAAATTTCAGAAGCGGCTGATGCTGTTTGAGGGGCTTTTCGTCGTGCTGATGGTGGCGATGTACCTGCTCAAGCCGACGACGAGCCTGCTTGCGCTGGTTCTGATGCTGATTATCGGCGGCCTGTTCATCGCCGCCGCGCAGTATATCAACGCCGCGAACGCGCACAGCCGCCAGCTTAACCGGCTGTACAATCAGCTTGATGTGGACGGCTTCCTCAAGGAATACGAGCCGCACCTTCAGCAGAACCCGAAGAACCCCAATTTGTATATCATGGTGCGCATGCACCTTTCCAACGCTTATGTCGCGCAGGGGCGCTTTGACGAAGCGATGAAACTGCTCACCTCCACCCCCGTGAAGGAGGGCAAAAAGCTCGAGCAGACGCTGATGAACCGCTTTGCCGTCACCAGCAACCTGTGCTACTGCGCCGAGCAGATGGGCGACCTTGCCGCGGCGAAAAAGTACCTCGACGAGCTGCACGGCTACAAAAAAGAGCTTGAAGAGATTCAGAAGACCAAGAAGCCCAAGCAGCGCATGGCGTTCTCCTGCGAGCTGAACGACCAGTGCATGAAGCTGCTTTCCGACGGCAAGTGCGACATTCAGGCGCTCAAGACGCAGGTGCAGAATAACAACACCCAGCAGCTCCACCGCATCACCACGTCCCTGTGGATTGCGCGCGCCTATCTGGCCGAGCAGAACCGCCGCGAGGCCGAAAACATCCTCCAGCAGATCGTCAAGCTCGCGCCCGACCTCTACCCGGGCAAGGAAGCCGCCCGCCTGCTGGCCGAGCTGCCCGCCAAGGCGGAAGCCTGATTTTCTCCCTTCGTTTTTTCAAGCGCCCCGCGCCCGTCGGTTTTCCGTTTCGGCGCGGGGCGCTTTTTGGACAATCGGCGCTGTTTTTTTGGCTCATGCGCCTTCGCAAAAAGCGCGGCAATTTGCTTTTTTGCTCAAAATGCGCGTAAAAATGCTTTTTTCTGTAAAAAAGGGGTTGCATTTTGCGCCGGGTCGTGCTATAATCCTTTTCGCGTTGAGCAATCAATGCGACTTGCACCTTTAGCTCAGTTGGTAGAGCACCTGACTCTTAATCAGGGTGCCCAGGGTTCGAGCCCCTGAAGGTGCACCAATCGAATAACAATTCGGGTTCACTCCGAATTGTCATGCACCTTTAGCTCAGTTGGTAGAGCACCTGACTCTTAATCAGGGTGCCCAGGGTTCGAGCCCCTGAAGGTGCACCATGAATCCGAAAGTGTTTTGCTTTCGGATTTTTTTATTTAGGAGCGTGGTTTTCATGTCCCCTGTCCTCTGTCTTTCCTTCGATGCGCCGCGAATTGTGGATAACACAATTCTCATTCGTCTGGTTGACGCGCTGCGCAAATCCATTCGATTCTGGCGGGTCGATTGCTTCACCGCATCCGAAACCTATCTGAACACAGAGATTGATTCGACCTTATCCCACGAATCGTTGATCGCCCTGCTTGCCGAAAGCCAGAAGGCTATCTTTATCCGGCTGCTCGGTCAATCCGAACCGCAGACTCATACGTTCATCGACTCTTTGCGTGATTTTGTACAGAGCGATTGTTCCATTTGCATGCTGTGTGTCGATTCGGCGTATTACGAAATCTACGTCAAACAGGATATTACCCCGTTTGAGCATGTGCTGGCCGATTTTCCATGTGAGCACATTGAAATGCTCTCTGGAAGTGAAATCACAAGGGAAACTATGCTAGTCTGACAAGCCTGTTCGAAAGAAAAAAGGTTGTGAGAAAGCATTTGAAATGCTTCCGCGTGCTCTGCGTGCTGGTCAATCACCGAAACCGTGCTGGAAGGCGGATGCCACGCGTATTTCGGCGCGTATGGCGCGCAGAAAGGCGACGGCACGCCGACGCTTTCGGGCGGCGAACAGATCGGACAAACGGCGGCGCAGATCGCCGAATTCATCTTCTCCCCGTAAACCGCAAGGAGGAACACGGATGCAGACTTCTTCGCTTCAACGGCGGCGCATCACCGGTGCGCATGCGTTTTTTCTGGGCGCGCTGCTGGCGCTTTTCGCCCTCACCCCGGCCATTCTGCCCTACGGCGGGCGCTTTGTTACGCGCGGCGACTTCATCGAGCAGCAGCTCCCGTTTATTCTGGAAACGCGGCGGATTCTGCGCGGCGGGCTGAACAGTTACAGCTTCAACACCTTCCTCGGCGCGCCTGCCGTCGGCAGTTATGCGTTTTATACGCTGGGGAGCGTGTTCGTCTGGCCGCTGGCGCTTCTGCCCGAAGCGTGGATTCCCTTCGGCATCAGCGTGATGGCGGTGCTCAAGCATGCCGTCTGCGCGCTGACCTCGTTTTGCTACCTGCGTCGGATGATCAAAGACGAGCGGCTCGCCCTGCTGGGCTGCGTGCTCTACACGTTTTCCGGCTTCACCGTCGTCAATACGCAGTTTTATCACTTCACGGAGGTCGTCGCGTTTTTCCCGCTGATTCTGCTGGGCATGGAGGACACGATGGGCGAACGCCCCCGGCGCGGCATGCTGGCGCTGTTCTGCGGGCTGAACACGCTGACCAACTACTATTTCATGCTTTCCAGCGCGCTGCTGGCGGCGCTGTATTTCGTCTTCCGTTTTTTCAGCGCGGACTGGAAACCCCGCCGCACGCTGAAAAACGTCGCCGCGCTGGTCTTTGAGTGTGCCGTGGGGTGCGCGCTGGCGGGCGTAATTCTCTGCCCCGCGATGCTGTTCATGCTCTCCATCACGCGGACGGGCGCGGGCGACGCGTCGCTGCTGACGCAGACATACAGCCTCGGCACAGTGCTCGAGCGCATCCGCGCGCTGCTGATGCCGATTGAAAGCAACGTCGTGCATGCCTATTACGGCGACGCGCCGAGCTGGGCTTCCACCGCCGCGTATCTGCCGATGTTCGGCCTGACCGGCGTTGCCGCGATGTTCGCTCAGAAAAACAACCGCTGGCTCAAGAGGCTGCTGGTTGCGCTGGCGGTTTGCAGCGTCGTTCCCGTGCTCTGCGGGGCGTTCGCGCTGGAAACCAACGTCGGCTACACCCGCTGGTGGTACGGCGTTGCGCTGATGACGACGCTGGCAACGCTGTCGGCGCTGCGCAGCGCCGACGATTCTGCCCTGCGCCGCTCGTTTATCGTGCTGACGGCGCTTGTGCTGCTGCTGACCGTGCCGTTCCTGCTGCCGGAGGGCTGGCTCGAACGCCTTGGCCGCCTCGGAGAGGTGCTTCTTAACCGCCGGAAAGGCGCTTACGCTTCCGATGTGTTCCGCGCGTTTTCCCTCGGCGCGGCGCTGCTGGGCGGCGGTGCGATGCTCTTCGTGCTGGTCAAAAAGCCGCGCTTTGCCGTCACGCTGGCGCTCGCCTGCGCGGTGGCTGTCGCGCAATATGCGGGCTATATCGCAGTCGGCGACGCGAACCTGCTTTCCGGCGGCGAAACGCCGGGCGACGGCCTTTATACCCTTTCCGAAATCGCCGAGCCGACACTCAAGGCCGCCGAAACGCCGGATATGGATATCTGGCAGCGCATCGACTACGGCAGGAAAATCCGCAATTACGGGCTTCTGCGCGGGGCGAGCAGCCTGACCGCGTTCACCAGCCTGCGCTCCTCCATCGTCGGGCGCTTCATCTCGATGGCCGGATTCGGATTTGACGAATCCACCACCGTCTGCCCGCCGGACGACAGCGCGGCGCTACGCGCGTTTCTGAGCGTGAAGGCGTATTACCAGCTCGACGACACGCCCGCGCCGGAGGGTTTCGTTTACGACCACGACGAAAAAGGGATGGCGGTTTACCGCAACCCCAACGCCCTGCCGATGGGCTTTTTGCAGACGACCTGCACCGGCACCTATCATCAGCGGATGGACAGTTCGACCGTGCCGACCGTGATGCTCGCCGCCGTGACGCTGAGCGACGACGATTTGGCCGTCTATCAGAGCCGGATGCAGACGCTGGACGTTTCCAACATTCCCGACTGGCAAACGAGCGTCGAGCGGCTCAAACAGAACGCCTGCGACGGCTTTGACGCGTTCGCCGACGGCTTTATCGCTCACATCGACGCGAAGGAGGCCGGAATTCTGGTCTTCACGATCCCGTTTGACAAAGGCTTTTCCGCCACGATTGACGGGCAGAAAACCGAAATTGTGAACTGCGACGTGGCTTTCATGGGCGTTTGGGTCGAGCCTGGCGAACACAAGATCGTGTTCACTTATCGCACGCGCGGGCTGGCCGTCGGCGTCGCGCTCAGCGCACTGGCCGCAGCCGCGCTGGCGGGATACGTGGTCATCTGCCGTCGTCGGGGAATGTAAAGCGGAAGACCGTTCCCTCCCCGACACGGCTTTCCACATCAATCGCTATCCCGTGCCGCCGCGCAACTTCGCTGCAAATCGCCAGACCCAGCCCCGTTCCCTGCGCGTTGCTCCCCCGCGTTCGGCGGAAGCGGTCAAAAATATGCGCAAGTTCCTCCTGCGGAATTCCGATTCCCTCATCCGCAATGACGACGGTGTTTTCCTCCAGCGCAAGGCTGACGCGCCTGCCCGCAGGCGTAAATTTCACCGCGTTATCCAGCACGGCAAGCAGCATCTGCCGCAGGCGGGCATAATCGCCCGTCATCCCAAGCGCGCGCTGCGGCTCGCGGCAATCGAAAACCACGCCTTTTCGGGCGCACAGCGCCGCGGCGCTCATGGCCACGTCGCCCAGCAGCTCGCACACATCCACCTCGCTCATATCCAGCGAGAAGCCCACGTTTTGCAGCCGCGAAAGCTCCAGCAGATCAATAATCAGCCGTTGCAAGCCTTTACATTCAATCAACATTTGATTGATGTACGCCCGCACGTCATCCGCGCCGGAGATCACGCCGTCACGAAGCGCCTCCAGCGAACCGCGGATGACCGTGACGGGCGTTTTGAGTTCATGCGAAACCGTCGCAAAAAAGGCGCTCTGCTGTTCGCGGAGGCGTTCGTCGCGCTGCCGCGCTTCAAAAAGCCGCTCGGCCAGAATATCCATCGACCGCGCCAGTTCGCCGATTTCATCCCGATGCGCGCTGTTCATCCGCGCTTCGTATTCGCCGCTCGCCAGCCTGCCCGCAAAGCGCTGCACCGCCGTAATCGGCTGGGTGAACATCCGGGAAAAGAGCGCGCCCAGCAGCACCGTCAGCACAAAGGCAATCGCGCCGCTGGTCAGCAGAATATCCGAGCTGGAAACCTGCGCAAAGCCCAGCTCGCGCAGCGTGCTTTCCAGCAGCACCACACCCAGCACATGACTCTTGGCGTTCATGATCGGCATCCCCGTGGTCAGATGCGTTTCCCCGTCGATTTTCGCGGAAAGAAACGGCGTTTTGCCCATAAAGCCCAGCGCAATCGTCTGTTCGATGTAGCCGGGGAGCACTTTTCCGCTCATCGTCTGCACCACGCCGTCAAAATAGCCTGTGACATGATGCTGTTCGTCAATGAGATAAACGCTGCAATTGGTGATATGCTCGATGAGCGCCATATACGGCGCCAGCGTATCCTCGCCAACGATGAAGGAATTTTCATCCAGCGTTTCATAATCCGACGGCGCGATCATCTCCGAAAGATTCTGCGAAATGGCGTATGCGTCGCGCTGCATGGTCTGGCTGTAATGGGCAATCATTTTCCGCTCCATCATCGCGTTGAAAAGCAGCCCCAGCACCAGCGTAAACAGCACGAGCAGCAGCGCGAAAAGCCCCGTCAGCCGCGCGGCCAGCGTTCGATGAATCGGCAGTTTCATGGCAGATTCCTTTCAAATTTATAACCCGCGCCCCAAACGGTCGCGATGGTAAACGCTTCATGCGGATATGCGTCCAGCTTCGCGCGAAGGCGCTTGATGTGCGAATCCACCGCGCGGTAATTGCCCGCGAATTCATACCCCCAAACGATCGTCAGCAGGTTATCGCGCGTGAACACGCGCCCCGGCGCGGCGGCCAGCGTGTACAGCAGCTCGACCTCCCGGCGCGTCAGGTTCAGCTTGTGGCCGGACAGCGTAACGGAAAGCGACGGCAGATGAATCGACAAATCGCCGATGACCAGCATCTCCTTTTCCTCCGCCGCCGGGATGCGCCGCAGCACCGCCCGGATTCGCGCCATCACCTCGCCGGGCGAAAACGGCTTGACGATGTAGTCGTCCGCGCCGATATCCAGCCCGAGAATCCGATCCGCGTCCTCATCCCGCGCGGTAATCATCAAAATCGGCACACTCGACACCCGGCGGATGCAGCGGCAAACCTCCAGCCCGTCCATCCCCGGCAGCATGATATCCAGCAGAATCAGCGAAGGTTCGGCCGCGTTAAACATCGAAAGCGCCTCTTCCCCCGTTTTCGCCGCGAGCATCGGCCAGCCTTCTTTTTTGATATATTGCGACAGAATATCAACGATTTGCTCGTTGTCGTCCACCACCAAAATCGGGTTCATCTCCATCCCTCCATCATGATCTTCTGCACACATTGTAGGATCCGGCGGGAGGATTGTCAAACCCTTTGGGCGAATTTGAAATTTTGGAAGCTTTTTTCGTTTTGACATACTTTTGACACAGATTGCCCTTAAACTGATTACTGTCATCGGGAGGAACAAACATGAAACGCACTTTGGCACTGATGATTCTGCTCGCCGCGCTGGCCCTTCCCGCTTGCGCGCAGGACTATGCGGACGGCATTTACCGCGGGTTTTATTACGACGGCGGCATCGAGCAGATTGCCATTCAATTCGAACTGAAAGACGGGAAATTCGATTCGCTGGTGTACCGCGGCGTGAAATACAAAGACGGCGATTACATGAGCGAAGACGCCAGCGACGCGCAGAAGGCCATTCTCCGCCAATACCGCCAGCTCGCCGATTATCTCATCGGCAAAGACGTTTCCGCCATCGACGACCTCTACTCGCCGTATGACATCGTGGAGGATCTGGACGCGGTAACGACGGCGACGATGAAATCCGGCAAGCTGATCTCCGCCCTGTGGGACGGGCTGAACCGCCATCCATATAAGATCGTCGATACGACGAAACTGCCCGAAGCCGAATCTTATGCCGACGGCGTTTACCGCGGCAGCTACATGGAAGATGGCGGCGAACAGGTCGCGCTGGAATTCACCCTGCAAAACAACACGTTCACGGAACTGCATTATACGACGCTGCAATACAAAAACGAGGATTATCTGACAGCCGAAAGCGGCTTGGCCGCCGAAATCTGCGGCCAGTTTAACCAACTGCTCGCCTATCTGGTCGGCAAACCCGTTTCAAGCGTAAGCGATTTGTATCTGCCGGGGCAGATTGCCGACGATACGGACGTTTCATCCGGCGCAACGCTGCGCGCCCCGAAGGTGATCTCCGCCGTCTGGGATGCGCTCGCCCGCCACGCTTACACCATCATCAAGTAATTTATCGCGCCTCCATCCGCGGGGAGATGCGATAAATCATAGATTCGTTCATCACCCGCAACGATATACTTTGGAGGTACGATTATGAACAAGTTTGCTCTGACCGCCGCGACTGCGGCGCTGATGCTCTCCCTCTCTTCCGGCGCGCTGGCCGCTTCCGGTCTCGGCTCTGTGACCAGCATGTCCGGCGCGGGCGCGACCGCCGACAAGGCGGGCAGTGTAACCGTGAACACGACCATGTGCGCAGTGGAACTGGACGACGCGGGCAAGATCACCGCCGTCAGCTTCGATATCGCGCAAAACAAGATCGGCTTTGACGCGGCCGGCGCGCTGACGGGCGAGCTGACCGGCGAACACCCGACCAAGAAGGAGCTGGGCGACGCTTACGGCATGAAGGCCGCCACCTCCATCGGCAAAGAATGGTATGAGCAGGCCGAAGCGCTGGAAGCCTGGTGCATCGGCAAGACCGTTGAGGAAGTCGTCACCATGCCGACCTACGACAAGGGCGACGGCCATCACACGCAGGTGCCGGACGACGTGGATCTCAAGACCGGCTGCACCATCGACGTGGGCTCCTTCCTCGACGCGCTCCAGAAGGCCGCCGACAACGCGAAGTAAGCCTTTTCCCCCATTGTCATCCATGCGCTCTCCGTCGCTCCGTCGGCGGGGAGCGTTTTTGTGTCCTCATCTGCCCCGCCGCTTGAATCCCCCGTCAAACCATGCTATACTGATACCAACACAAGCAGAAAGGCAGGCTGCAAACGATGATCCACTATAATCCGCTTCTGCAAAACACGGAAAACGGCAAGAAATTCATCACGATGGGCGAAATCATGCTCCGCCTGACCCCGCCGAACTACGAAAAAATCCGCATGGCCTCCGGATTTGAGGCCAGCTATGGCGGCAGCGAGGCCAACATCGCCCTCGCGCTGGCAAACCTGGGCGTGGACAGCACGTTCTTCTCCGTCGTGCCCAACAACAGCCTCGGTAAGAGCGCGGTGCGCTGGCTGCGCTCCAACGACGTGCACTGCACCCCGATGATCCTGACCTCGCCGGAGGAAACGCCGACCCACCGACTGGGCACGTACTACCTCGAAACGGGTTACGGCATCCGCCCCAGCAAGGTCATTTATGACCGCAAGCACAGCGCGATGGCGGAATATGATTTTTCGGACGTCGATCTGGGCGCGCTGCTGGAGGGGTTTGACTGGCTGCACCTGAGCGGCATCACCCCGGCGCTCAGCCCGAATTGCAGCAAACTCGTGCTGGATATGCTGCGCGTCGCCAAGGAAAAGGGGCTGACGGTCAGCTTCGACGGCAATTTCCGCAGCATGCTTTGGAGCTGGGAGGAAGCGCGCGATTTCTGCACGCAGTGCCTCCCCTACGTCGATATCCTGCTGGGCATCGAGCCGTATCACCTCTGGCGCGACGAAGAGGATCACAGCCAGGGCGACGTGAAGGACGGCGTGCCGATGCAGCCCAGCTACGAGCAGCAGGACGAAATTTTCCAGCGCTTTGTCGAGCGCTACCCCAACCTGAAATGCATCGCGCGGCACGTCCGCTACGCTCATTCCGGCAGCGAAAACAGCCTGAAAGCGTTTATGTGGTACGAAGGGCACACGTTTGAAAGCAAGCTGTTCACCTTCACGATCCTCGACCGCGTAGGCGGCGGCGACGCGTTCGCCAGCGGCCTGATTTACGCCATGCTGCACGATTACAAGCCGATGGATATGCTCAACTTCGCCGTCGCTTCCAGCGTCATCAAGCACACGATTCACGGCGACGCGAACATCACCGACGACGTGAGCAGCATCCGCAACCTGATGAACATGAATTACGACATCCGCCGTTAAACCGAGGGAATACCATGAAAATCGTCATCACCGCCCGCAATTTCACCAATTACGACCGCGCCGCTTTTGAAAGCCTGCGCGCCTGCGGCCACGAGGTCGTCGATTTCTCCGGCCGGGATTTCACCATCGCCGCGCCGGAAGCGGATATGATCGCCGCGCTTTCGGACGCTCAGGCCGCCATCTGCGGGCTTGAGCCGATTACCGAGGGCGTGCTCATCAACATCGCGCGCGGCGGCGTGGTGGACGTTCCGGCGCTGCGCCGCGCGCTGGATGACGGCGAAATCGGCGGCGCGGCCATCGACGTATACGAATCCGAGCCTTGCACGGATTCCCCGCTGATCGGCTGCGATAAAGCGGTCTTAACGCCGCACACCGCGCCCTTCACCAGCGAAAACTTCATCGCGATGAACAACCGCGCCGCGCAGAATGTGCTCGACTTTTTCGCGGGCACGCTGGATGACAAATACCGTCTTGCATAAGGAGGGTTCTCCATGAAAGAGGTTCGTTTCGGTCTCATCGGCTTGGGCGCGATGGGCATGGCGCACGCGAAAACGCTGCTGGACGACGTGCCGAACGCGCGCCTTTGTGCTGCTGCAACCGCAAACAGGGCGCACAGAGCCGAGCTGCTGGCGCTCCCCGGCGCGGAAGCGGTGCAGGTCTTCGACACGCCCGCGGACATGTATGCAAGCGGGCTGATTGACGCGGTGCTGATCGCCACGCCGCACAGGCTGCATGTCGCGCAGGCCGTCGAAGCGTTCCGCGCAGGGATGCACGTATTGCTGGAAAAGCCGACGGGCGTGACCACGCAGGAGGTGCGCCTGCTGAACGCGGAAGCGGACAGGAGCGGCAAAGCCTTCGGCGCGATGTTCAACCAGCGCACCAACCCCGCCTATCGGAAGATGAAACAGCTTGTCGCTTCCGGCGAGCTGGGCGAAATCCGGCGAACGAGCGTCGTCATCACCGATTGGCTGCGCGCACAGAGCTATTACGATTCCTGCACGTGGCGCGCGACGTGGGCGGAGGACGGCGGCGGCGTTCTGCTCAATCAGGCGCCGCACAACCTCGATTTGTGGCAGTGGATCTGCGGCATGCCGGTTCGCGTCCGCGCGTTCTGCGGCTTTGGCCGCTGGCACGAAATCGAAGTGGAAGACGATGTGACGGCCTATGTCGAATACGCAAACGGCGCGACGGGCACGTTCATCGCCTGCACCGGCGAAGCGCCCGGCACAAACCGATTCGAGGTTTCCCTGACGGGCGGCCAGCTTGTCTACGAAAACGAGCGGCTGACGCTGGCGCGCCCCGACGTGCCGGTGGATCGGTTCATCCGCGAATACGAAGGCGGCTTCGGCAAGCCGAACGTGACGTTTGAGGATATCACGCCGGGCGAGCCGTATACGATGCACGCGGGCGTTATTCGCGCGTTTGTCGAGCACATTCTGACGGGCGCACCGATGGTCGCCGACGGCCGCGAAGGGCTGAACAGCCTGACGCTGGCCAACGCGATGCTGCTTTCAACGTGGGAAAACAGGACGGTTGATCTCCCCTTCGACGACGCGCGCTATGCTGGCCATCTGGCTTCGCTCGCCGCAAAAAGCCCGAAAAAAGCGGCTAAGCCGATCCGGCTGGACGTGAGCAAGTCGTTTTAACATTTTCTGCTTAAGACCCTTCCACCGTCTGCGGACGGTCCCCCTCCCCTTTCAAGGGGAGGTTTCCGAATTGTATGACAAGCTTTGAAAATCAAAAAAGTTTTTCTGGCTTTTCAAAAAAGCGAATACAGCCCCCAACCTCCCCTTTTAAGGGGAGGGGGACCGCATGAGCGGTGGAAGGGTTATCATCTCACAAAGAAGGTTTTTTCATGGCAAACAAAATCGAAAAGACAAACGTGATGCGCATTTTAGATAAAGCCGAAATCCCCTATCAGACGCATTTTTATTCGCCCGACACGGGCATCGACGCGGTTTCCGTCGCCAAGGCGCTCGGGCAAGACCCGCAGGCGGTTTTCAAAACGCTGGTGACGCAGGGCAAGAGCCGCGCGTTTTACGTCTTCGTCATCCCGGCGACAGGCTCGCTGAACCTCAAGCATGCGGCGGCTGCCTGCGGCGAAAAAGCGGTCGAAATGATTCCGCAAAAGGCGCTCCTGCCGAACACGGGCTATATTCACGGCGGATGCAGCCCCATCGGCATGAAAAAGCTTTACCCCACCTTCATCGACGAGAGCGCGCAGCTTTTCGATACGATCTGCGTCAGCGCGGGCAAAATCGGCGCGCAGGTGGAGCTTGCGCCGGATGCGCTCTGCGGGCTGGTTTCGGCAAAATACGCAGAATTGACGGATTAAAAAATAAATCATGCAAATTCATGCCGTTTTGGCATTGAATTTGCTTTTTTTGTGTGCTATCATAGTGCATCATGCAGATACGCATACGGAGGGCACACATGAACACAGCAGAACTGCTTGTCAAATGTTTGGAAAACGAGGGCGTGAAGGTGGTTTTCGGCATCCCCGGGGAGGAAAACCTCGCGGTGATGAACGCTTTGGCGCGTTCGAATATTCGGTTTATCACGGTGCGCCACGAGCAGGGCGCGGCCTTTATGGCGGACGTTTACGGGCGGCTGACGGGGCACGCGGGCGTTTGTCTGGCGACGCTCGGTCCGGGCGCAACCAACCTCATCACCGGCGTGGCGGATGCGAATTCCGACGGCGCGCCGCTGGTCGCCATCACCGGGCAGGTTTCCACCGACAAAATCCACCTGACGGCGCATCAGTTTCTTGACCTGACCAAGATGTTCGAGCCGGTGACCAAGCGCACCAAGCTCGTCATGCGCCCGGATTCCATCGCGGAAATCACGCGGCTGGCGTT
>CAKTXH010000041.1 GCA_934630975.1 uncultured Clostridia bacterium
TACGAAAAAGGCATTTCAGGTGTGATTATAGAGATGTTTAATTGTCTTTAGATTTTTGAAAAGTCCCGGTTTTATGCAGGTTTGCGCTGGTTGTGCTAATCGGAACGAAGCTACGGCCAACGTTGACCCGGTGAACGAAAAGGAACTGATGGAAGCCGTCGGCGAACTGACCCACGATAAGACGGTCATCATGATCGCCCACCGCCTCAAGACCGTGCGCAACGCCGACCAGATCTTCGTGGTTGACGGCGGCCGCATCGTTCAGCAGGGCACGCACGACGAGCTTGTCGCGCAGGATGGGCTGTACCGCCGCTTTGTCGTCGAGCGCCGTCAGGCCGCAGGCTGGAAGGTGTAAGCTTTCCGTTTTTCCAGATACAAATACCCGCGTCCGTGCTTCAGCCGCACAGGCGCGGGCATTTTTTTATGCTTCAAGTCGTCACTTTTCAGCCTTCACGCAGAAATCGCAGCAATCGTCCCCGCGGCCGAGCGTCCTGGTTCTATGCCAAATCAGCTTGGGGTGCAGGCCGTCGTAGGTGATATCGTCGCTGTCGCAGAAGCAGGGGCACAGTTCCGGGCAGCCGTACTGCACGCTGGTATCGTGATACGGGCATTTCACCATGTCGATGCGCCAAACGCCGCCGCTCGTCTGGTGTTCCACCGCCGCGAAGCCCGCCGCATCGCCGAACATCTTGCGCGTTCCCTTGGTGAACAGCCCCGGCACAAGGCGATACACGCCCGGAATTTTCGCGATTTTCTGCATCATCGCTTTCAGCTTCCACGCGCGCCGCTCCACATAGGCGTGCACCGTTTGCAGGGCTTCCGCCTTGAGCATCACGGTTTGCAGGGTTTCATACGCCGCGATGCCGGGGAGAATCTGCCCCTCCAAATGCTCCCGCTTCTCTTTCGCGTCGCCCGCATGCGCTTTTTGCAGCGCCTCCAGCCGCCGGTCAAACGCCGCGTTCAGTTCTTTTTCCTGTGCCGGAAAGCGTTCCGCCGCCGTATGGCGGAATTCCGTAACGATGTAGTTTTCTTTCATCGTCCGGCTCCTTGCAGCAGGCCGGCCTGCGCCTTCTCCTTCGTGTCGTCCGATTCGTCATACGCGTCGTAAGGCGCGCTGGGATCGTGCACGCGCTTCTTAAACGGGGAGCAAAGCTCTGTCTTATGCGCAAAGGCGAACGCGAAGTTATCCGTCCAGCCGGTGTGCCCGGTGATAAACAGCGGCTTCACGCCGAGCTTTTTCAGCCGGTTTTCCAGCTCGCCGAGCGATTTCACCGCCAGCTTGTTATCCTCCGCCAGAGCGGAAATGAAGCTGTATCCGCCGTCTGCGCCGAACCAGAGCGTGTCGCCGGTAAACAGGTACTTTCCATCAATCAGGTAGACCATATGGCCCCACGTGTGGCCGGGCACGAGAAAGCAGCGGATCTCGATATCGCCGATGTGGAAAATCTGTTCGTCCTTGAGCAGCACCTTTTCGTTGTTGATCGTCACCTGCGGCAGTTTATAGAGATGATAGATGACCTTGCGGCGCGCTTCGCCGGTCAGATAGCGGTTTTCGATTTCGCCGACATACAGCTTGGCGTGCCTGAACAGGCCGGGGCTGTCCGCCTCCACCGCACCCACATGGTCGGTATCCTGATGGGTGATGAGGATATCGCGGATCGACTTGAGATCAATCCCGAGCCAGCCCATCTTCTCCTCCAGCCGCTCGTAGTTATAGCCCGCGTCGATCATGATCGTCGTTTCGCCTTTGCGATAGAAGAAGATATTCGCCACCCATTCGCGCACGCAGGCCACATGCTCGTCAATCCAGCCCGTATTCAGCGGCTTGAAAATCTCCTTGCCGCGGTACATCCGGCTCATTTCCTTTTTTTGAAATTCGGTCGCTTTTTTAGACATGCTCTCTTCTCCCTTCGTTGCCCCGGCCGTCGTTCCGCCGTTTCAAGAATATATTAGTTTGAGCTAACATCATTATAAGCGTCCCGTTATTCTCTGTCAATCGTTTTTCCGGCAGATCGCGGCGCTGACCAGCGTTTCCATCGCCACCCGCTCCCCGTCCGCAAAGAAGATTTCCCGGTTTACCTCGTCGATTCGCCGCACATGACCGCGCTTTGTCGCGTATCGGCCGCCCGCCTTGCGCTCATCCGGCTGAAAAAAGACGATTTCCGCTTCCGGCCGTTCGGGCGCTCTGCGCGCCAGTTCGCTCAGCACTTCGTTGATCGCCGCCTTCTGCTCGTCGTCCAGTTCCGGCCGCGTTTCCGTGAGCCGCGCCGTTTCCCGCACCGCATCGTCGTAACCCGTCAGCGCCGCAAACGGGGAAAACTGCGCCGCGCGGTTCACGCGGCTCATTCGCGGCCTGTCCGATTTGAACGGGTACGGCAGGTTCAGCATGTCGTCGTACTTCACGCCTTATGCCCTCCGATCTGCGCGTTGCGCTGGCGCGCCGTCGCGCCCTCTTCCAGATTCATGCCCCTGAGAATGGCGTTTTTGCCGAATTTGTGCCGGATGCCGATCAGCGCCTCCTGTACGCGCCTTTCCTTATCCTGCGCCGCCTTTTTCGCCGCCCGTTCTTTCGCCTCCGCCGCGTAATCCGTGAAGAAATCGAGCTGCTGCCGTTCCGGCTTCTTCTGCGCATCCTCTTCGCGGAGGATGTGATTGGCCACGACGTACATCCGCCGCACGGCCAGCTTTTTGTTGACGATTCGATCAAACAGCGTCTCCACGGCGCGCATGACGGCCTGCGTCGAGGACGTATATTCCCCCAGATTGATGGAGCCGTGCGCCTGCTTGGGCACGCGCCGCCCGTAACGATCCGTCTCCATCTCCCCGGAATAGCCCTGATTTTCGATATCGTAACCCACCGTCAGCACCATCTGATCCGTCACCAGCCGCTTTTCCACCAGCTCGAGCGCCAGCAGATCCGTCATCTCCCGCACGACCAGCCGCGCCTTGTCAAAGGAATACGGACATTGGAGCACCTGCCCCGAGCTGATGCTGCTGGACATGGGCCGATAGGCGCGGATATCCGCCATGGTGCACGGCTCATAGCCCCACGCGTGGTCGATCAGCAATTCGGCGTTGACGCCGAAAAGCCGGTAGAGCAGCGCCTCGTTGTGGTAATCCTCCGGCCTGCCCAGCGAGCAGCGCGCCAAATCGCCCATCGTGAATAGACCGTTATCCGCCAGCCGCTTGGCAATGCCGCGCCCCACGCGCCAGAAATCCGTAATGGGCCGATGGTTCCAAAGCTGCCTGCGGTAGCTCATTTCGTCCAGCTCCGCAATGCGCGCGCCGTTCGCGTCCGGCTCCATATGCTTGGCGACGATATCCATCGCGATTTTGCCTAGATACAGGTTGGTACCGATGCCCGCCGTCGCCGTGATTCCCGTTTCGCGCAGCACATCCGCGATCATCTGCTCGGCCAACTGACGCGCGGTTTTCCGATAGGTCGCCAGATAGTTCGTCGC
This sequence comes from uncultured Clostridia bacterium, assembly GCA_934630975.1. Classification (GTDB taxonomy): domain Bacteria; phylum Bacillota; class Clostridia; order Christensenellales; family Aristaeellaceae; genus Ventricola. The sequence continues at coordinate 3,462 of CAKTXH010000041.1, forward strand.
GTCGATAAACACCTCGTCCACCGAATACACGCAGATATCTTCCGGCGCGATATAACGCAGGTAGATTTGATACACCTCGGCGCTGATTTCCATATAGCGCGCCATCTGCGGCGGCGCGACGATGTAATCCAGCGCCAGTTCAGGCGACGCGCTCAGCGTCTCCGCGTCGCTGGATTTGCCGGAAAACGCGCGATTGGGCGCGCGCGTCAGCCGCTTGGCGTTGATCTCTTTCACCTTTTCCACGACCTCGAACAGCCTTGCGCGCCCGGGAACGCCATACGCCTTGAGCGCCGGAGACACCGCCAGGCAAATCGTCTTTTCCGTTCTGCCGGGATCGGCCACGACAAGATGGGTCTTCAGCGGATTCAGCCCCCGCGCGACACATTCCACCGACGCATAAAACGATTTGAGATCAATCGCGATATAGGCCCGCTCGTCCACAGTCTCTCGCCGCCCTTTCAAAAATCGCCATTCGGATGATTCTTTTGCATTATACCGCAAACCAGGCGATATTTCAAGGCCAATCGGATGACAAACGCGCATGAAAAAAACGCCAAGTTGAAAGCTCGGCGCTTTTCACCGCGGCGCGCGTTCGCAGGCAAGCCGCGTCTTTCAAAACCGGAACGTATCTTTCAGCCCCAGCCACTTCTGATCCTTATCGCTCAAATTCAGCAGCGTGCCGTCTGCCAGCGCATAGCCTTCCGCACTGGCGCTGCCCTTGTACGCGCCTTTCACCTCCGGCCATTCGACGCCGATCTCGGGGTCGTTCCACGCCAGACCGCCTTCGTCGTTCGGATGCCAGAAGTCGTTCACCTTATAGCAAAACTCCGCCTCGTCGCTCAGAACCAGAAAGCCGTGCGCGAACCCTTCCGGGATGAGGAACTGCTTCTTGTTCTCCGCCGACAGCGTAACGCCGTACCATTTGCCGTAGGTTTCGGAATTCGCGCGCAGGTCAACCGCCACGTCAAACACCGTGCCGCGCACGGCGCGCACCAGCTTGCACTGCGGATACTGCTTCTGGAAGTGCAGGCCGCGCAGCACGCCCTTTGCGGACATGGATTGATTATCCTGCACAAAATGCACGTCGAGACCGGCTTCCTTCATGTCCCGTTCGTTGTAGGTTTCCATGAAGTAGCCGCGCGCGTCGCCGTGAACGGCAGGCTCAATCACGCACAGGCCCGCAATGCCGCCCACGTTCTTTTCGACTTTGATCTGTCCCATCTGTCTTTCTCCTTGATTGGCTCGATTCATTTCTGCCCGATTTCTTTCAGATAGCGGCTCAGCGCATCCTGCCACGTCGGGAGCGGCGTAAAGCCCGCCTCCGCCAGCTTGCGCTTGTCCAAACGGCTGTTCAGCGGGCGCGCCGCCCGGCTCAGGCCGTACTCCGCCGTCGTCACGGGAAGCACGTTCGTCGAATACCCGGCCTGACGATAGATTTCCTTCGCAAAGTCGTACCAACTGATATAGCCGCCCTCGTTGGTGACATGATAATAACCGTATTTTTCAGTTTCGTTCATGTCAATCAGCAGGCGCGCCAAGTCCAGCGTATACGTCGGCGTGCCGATCTGGTCGTTGACCACGCGAACCGTGTCGTGGGTCTTGCCGACGCTTAGCATCGTCTTGACGAAATTCCCGCCGTTCAGCCCAAACACCCACGCGATGCGGACGATGAAATACTTTTCAAGCGTCCGGCTGACGGCCAGCTCGCCCTCCAGCTTCGTCTGCCCGTAGACGTTCAGCGGGTTATAAGCCCTGCAATCCGGCTGCCACGGCGCTGTGCCCTGCCCGTCGAACACATAATCCGTGCTGATATACGTCATCTTACAGCCCAGTTTCTTGCAGACGTCCGCAATGTTCTGCGTGCCGCCCGCGTTGACGGCGCAGACTTTCGCCCGGTTATCCGCTTCCTCCGCCAAATCAACCGCCGTCCATGCGGCACAGTGAATCACCGCGTCCGGCCTGACTTCCGAAATGACCTTCTCCACCGCGTCTCTGTCCGTGATATCCAGCGCCGCATACGGCGCTTTCGTCACCGCAGAGCCGTCGTCTGCGCCGCTGTACGCCGCCCGTGTTCCCGAACCCACGCCCTCATGGCCGCGCTCCAGCAGCTCGTTCATCACGTCGTGCCCAAGCTGACCGCCAACGCCCGTTACAAAAAATTTCATAGGTTCATCCTCCGCGGGCGTTCAGCGGCTGCCGTACATCTTCGCATAATAGTTTTGATATTCGCCGCTGATGATGGTTTCCCACCATGCCCGGTTATCCAGATACCACCGAATGGTCTTCTTAATGCCGTCTTCGAACTTGGTTTCCGGCAGCCAGCCCAGCTCGTTGTGGATCTTCGTCGGGTCGATGGCGTAACGCATATCGTGCCCCTTGCGGTCGCCGACGTGGGTGATCAGGCTCTCCGGCTTACCCAGCTCCTTGCAGATGATCTTCACGATTTCAATATTCTGCTTCTCGTTGTGGCCGCCGACGTTGTAGACCTCGCCCACGCGCCCCTTGCGGATAATCAGGTCGATGGCCTTGCAGTGATCCTCCACATACAGCCAGTCGCGGACGTTCAGCCCCTCGCCGTAAACAGGCAGCGGCTTATCCGCCAGCGCGTTGACAATCATCAGCGGAATCAGCTTCTCCGGGAAGTGATACGGGCCGTAATTGTTCGAGCAGCGGGAAATCGTCACGGGCAGGCCGTAGGTGCGGTGGTACGCCAGCGCCAGCAGATCGGCGGAAGCTTTGGAACTGCTGTACGGTGAGCTGGTGTGAATCGGCGTTTCCTCGGTGAAGAACAGATCGGGGCGATCCAGCGGCAGGTCGCCGTAGACCTCATCGGTCGAAACCTGATGGTAACGCCCAATGCCATACTTTCGGCATGCGTCCATCAGCACACTCGTACCGATGATGTTGGTTTGAAGGAAGACGCCCGGGTCTTCAATGGAGCGATCCACATGCGATTCCGCCGCGAAGTTGACCACCACGTCCGGGTGCTCTTCTTCAAACAGACGATAGACCGCCTCGCGGTCGCAGATATCGGCCTTCACAAAGCGGAAATTCGGGTTATCCATCACAGGCGCAAGCGTGGACAGGTTGCCCGCATACGTCAGCTTATCCAGACAGACCACGCGGTCGCCCGGGTATCGCTTCAAAATATGAAAAATAAAATTACTGCCAATGAATCCGGCGCCGCCGGTGACGATCATGTTCATGCTTGATCTCCTCTGAATATGCTTTGATCGGGCGTCAATACAGATGCTCCTGATATTTTCCGTCCATAACGTCCTTGAGATACTGGCCGTACTGGTTTTTCTTCATCACCTCGTAGACCTCCATCAGCTCATCCCTGCTGATCCAGCCGTTCAGATAGGCGATTTCTTCCAGACAGGCGATTTTGCGGTGCTGGTGCTGCTCAATCGTCTTGACGAAATTCGTCGCATCGACCAGGCTTTCATGCGTGCCCGTATCCAGCCACGTAAAGCCTTGCCCCAGCAGCTCCACATTCAGCGAACCGTTTTCCAGATACATGCGGTTCAGATCGGTGATTTCCAGCTCGCCGCGCGCGGAGGGCTTCAGCCCTTTGGCATACTCCACCACGCGATTATCGTAGAAATACAGCCCCGTCACGCAGTAGTTGCTCTTCGGATGTTCCGGCTTTTCCTCAATCGAAACGGCCTTGCCGTTTGAATCGAACTCGACGATGCCAAAGCGCTCCGGGTCATCCACATAATAGCCGAACACGGTTGCGCCTTTTCCGCTTTCCGCCTGTTCAACCGCCGTCTCCAAGCGTTTTTTCAAACCGTGCCCCGAAAAAATGTTGTCGCCCAGCACCATCGCCACGCAGTCTTTGCCGATGAAATCCGCGCCGATGATGAACGCCTGCGCCAAGCCATCCGGCGAAGGCTGCACGGCATACGTCAGGTTTACGCCGAACTGACGACCGTCGCTGAGCAGGTTTTCAAAGCGCGGCGTATCCTGCGGGGTGGAGATGATCAAAATATCCCGGATGCCGGCGTTCATCAGAACGGACATCGGGTAATAGATCATCGGCTTATCGTAAACGGGTAAAAGCTGCTTAGACGTTACCTTTGTCAGCGGATACAGGCGGGTGCCGGAGCCGCCCGCAAGAATAATGCCCTTCATGTGCAGTCATTCCTCCCTCACTGAAACGGAATTGAGCGTATATGATTTCAACCTGTACATTCGCGCAGAAAAAAGCCGTTCTATTCGCTTCTTCTAGTTTACCATATCCCACCGTTTTGCGCAATTTCCCGGAAAACGAAAAAAGCGGGGGCCGCCCGCTTTTTTCTCCTTTTATTCCCAGTTGAAACACATGCCTCGGAAACCGTCGGCCTGAAATTGTTTACTTCAAATACGCTTCCGCGCTCTTACAGATCTTTTCTTCCACCGCTTCGGCGGCTTCCTTATTGGCCGCGCTGACCGAAATATACGTTTTCAGCTTCGGCTCTGTGCCGGAAGGCCGCACCACGACGGAGCAGTTATCCTCCAGCAGGAACTTGAGCACGTCGGATTTCGGCAGGCCGTCCAGCCCCGGCGCATAATCCAGCACCTTGACAACCTTCTTGCCGCCAAACTCGGCGATATCGCCGCGGAACGCCTGCATGATGCTCTGCATCTTGGCAAAGCCCGCGCTGCCGTCGAACTCATAGCTGTGCAGGGTATTCAGGCAGTAACCGTAAGTCCGATACAGCTCGTCCAGCTTATCAAGCAGGCTGATTCCCTTTGTGGCGTAATAGCTGAACATTTCGCAGATCATATACGCGCCGTCCACGCCGTCCTTATCGCGGACATAGGAGCCGGTCAGATAGCCGTAGCTCTCTTCAAAGCCGAACACATAACGATCCGCTCTGCCCTGCCGTTCCAGCCTGCCGATCTGCTCGCCGATGAACTTGAAGCCCGTCAGCACGTTGATGGTGCGCAGGCCGTAATGGCTGGCAATCTGCTCGCCCATATCCATCGTGACAATCGTTTTGACCATCACCGGGTCGGCGGGCATCCGGCCATGCTTGGCGCGCTGGCTGCAAATATAATCCAGCAGCAGCATGCCCGTCTGGTTGCCGGTCAGCAGCTCATACTCTCCCGCCTTGTTTTTCACGGCGATGCCCACGCGGTCGCAGTCCGGGTCTGTGGCCAGCAGCAAATCGGCGTTGCATTTCCTTGCGTATTCCATGCCCAGCGCCATCGCCTCTTTGATTTCCGGGTTCGGGTACGGGCAGGTCGGGAAATGGCCGTCCGGCTGTTCCTGTTCTTTGACGACGGTGATATTGGTGTAGCCCATTTCTTTCAGCGTGCGGGTAACAGGCTTTAAGCCGGTGCCGTTCAGCGGGCTGTACACAATGGCCACGTCCTTGTTGACCTGCTCGCCGAACAGAACCGACTGGCCCTTCACCTGCTCGACAAACGCCGTATAGACCTCGTCCGAAATATACTGAATCCGGCCGTCGGCCATTTCCTTTTCAAAATCGCCGTTCTTGACATCCGCAAAGAGATCCAGCTTCTCAATTTCGGAAAGAATCTCGGCGGCGGCTTCGGTCGTGATCTGGCAGCCGTCCGCGCCGTACACCTTATAGCCGTTGTATTTGCTGGGGTTGTGGGAGGCCGTCACCATCACGCCCGCGGACGTATGCAGATAGCGGGTCGCAAAGGAAACGGTCGGCACGGGCATCAGCGTCGGCCAGATCCTGACCTTGACGCCGTTGGCCGCAAACACGCCCGCCGCCACTTTCGCAAACACGTCGCTCTTGATGCGGCTGTCGTAGCCAATCGCGACGGACGGCGCTTCAAAGTTCTTTTTCAGGTAATTCGCCAACCCCTGCGAAGCCTTGGCCACCGTATACACGTTCATGCGGTTCGTGCCCGCGCCGATTACGCCGCGCAGGCCGCCCGTGCCGAAGGCCAGATCGCGGTAAAAGGCGTCCTCCACCTTCGCGTCGTCCATCGTTTTCAGTTCGGCGGCAACATCCGCATCCGCCGTGGCGTTGGCCAGCCACCGCTCGTATTCTTTTCTGATATCCATTTCCAGCACCTCACGCTCATTCCGGGGTTTGCGCCGCGCGCCCGCCCGTTTTTACTGCAATTCGAATTTCTGCTTGTCGTGCACGTTGATATCTTCGCCGAGCTGCACTTCAATCAGCTTCAGTTCCGTTTCCGCGATGACCGTATGGCGGCAGCCCGCGGGCATCGTCACCACGTCGCCCGGCTTCACGTTTTTCTCCACGCCATCCACGATCGTCCTGCCCCGGCCGGAAATCACCGTCCAGATCTCGTCGCGGTTCTTATGGCTGTGATAATTCATTCGATGGCCGGGGTTCAGCGTCACCTTGATGGTCAGGGACGTGCTGTCCACATCCACAACCCTGAAACTGCCCCAGGATTTTTCCGCAAACATCACCCGGTGATCGAGCGTATTGACAAACGGCTTGATGTAAGAGCTTTGCTCCTTATCGGAAACCAGAATTCCCTCCGGGGAGGCGGAAACCACGACGTCCTTCAAGCCCATGCAGAGAATCGGAACATCCAATTCGTTGATGACATGGACATTTTCGCATTTTTCGTTGAACATGGCCTCGCCGACCGCCTGGCTGTCCATCGCTTCGGTCAGCGTGTTCCACGTGCCCAGATCCTTCCACGTGCCCGCAAAGCGCATGACCTCGATCTCCGGCTCATGCTCGACGACCGCATAGTCGAAGCTGATTTTGTTCAGCGTATCGTATTTGCCGAACAAATCGTTGTAATCTGCGAAATCAATCAGCTCGTGCGCGCGGTTGAGCACATAACCGAGCTTGAAGGCGAACACGCCGCCGTTCCACAGCGCGCCCTTAGCGATATAATCCTTCGCAACTTCCTGCGTCGGCTTCTCTTTGAACATGGAGACTTTGCTGACCTGCTCCTGACCGACAGGGATGATGTAGCCGTACTTTTCGCTGGGATAGGTCGGCTCAATACCCATCAAAACGAGGTTCGCGCGGCTGACTTCGGCGCGCTCCCCCAACGCTTTCAGGGCCTCAAAGTAGTCGTTTTCCACATACGGATCCACCGGGCAGACGACCACGGCCTCTTCCTCGCCCACGCCCTGCACGTCTTTCAGGTAGGCGGCGGCAAGCGCAATCGCCGGGAACGTATCGCGGCGGCACGGCTCGACGCTGATGCCTACCTCTTCGCCAAGCTGGTTATGGATGGCGGAAACCTGCGACTTCGAGGTCGCAATCGTGACGGTCGCGTCGGTATCGACCGCCTTGATCTGGCGGTACACGCGCTGCACCATAGATTCCAGCGAGCCGTCTTCCTGATGGAAAATCTTGATAAACTGTTTGGAGCGGATATCGTTGGAAAGCGGCCACAGGCGCTGGCCGGAACCGCCGGATAACAAAACCAGATTCATGAAAAAAGCCTCCTCGCAAATGCCATACACATGCTGTGATTGAATAAAAAACGGGCCGGATCCATATTGCTACAGATGCGGCCCATGTCTATTTTATCGTTCCGCGCGCATCGGATTATTCAGGAAATCCTCATAGGACAGGCGCAGTCCGTCCTCCAATTCCGTCTTATACGTCCAGCCCAGCTTCGTCGCCTTGGAAACATCCAGCAGCTTGCGCGGCGTGCCGTTCGGCTTGGTCGCGTCCCACTTGATTTCGCCGGTATAGCCGACAACCTTCGCCACCAGCTCGGTCAGCTCCTTGATGGTCAGCTCCTTGCCCGTGCCCGCGTTGACCGTCTCGTTGCCGGAATAGTTGTTCATCAGGAACACGCACAGGTTGGCGAGGTCATCCACATACAGGAACTCGCGTAGCGGAGAGCCGTCGCCCCAGCAGGTCACGCTGGGCAGGTTCTGCTCTTTGGCCTCGTGGAAGCGGCGGATCAGCGCCGGAACCACATGACTGTGCGTCGGATGATAGTTGTCATTCGGGCCGTACAGGTTGGTCGGCATGACGGAAATGTAATCCGTGCCGTACTGACGGTTCAAGAATTCGCAGTACTTGAGGCCGGAAATCTTCGCCAGCGCGTAGGCTTCGTTGGTCTTTTCCAGCTCGCTGGTCAGCAGGCAGTCCTCTTTCATCGGCTGGGGCGCCATGCGCGGATAAATGCAGGAAGAGCCGAGGAATTCCAGCTTCTTACAGCCGTTTTTCCACGCGGAATGAATCGCGTTCATTTCCAGCGTCATGTTGTCATACATGAAATCCGCCAGCGCTTCCTGGTTGGCCACGATGCCGCCGACCTTGGCGGCCGCGAGGAACACGTATTCCGGCTTCTCCTCGGCAAAGAACGCTTCCACCGCGTCCTGACGCGTCAGATCCAGCTCCTTGTGCGTACGCGTAATGATATTGGTATAGCCCTGACGCTCCAGCTCGCGGACGATTGCCGAGCCGACCATGCCGCGATGACCCGCGACATAGATTTTCGCATTCTTCTCCATCATTGTCATTTGCCTTCTTTCTTACAGCACAGCCTTCATGGCCTTCTCGCGCTTTGCGCGCTCGCGGTCGTGCCTGGCCATAATCTCAACCAGCTGCTCATACGTCGTGGACTGCGGATTCCAGCCCAGCACCGTCTTGGCCTTGGTCGGGTCGCCCCAGAGGTTATCCACGTCCGTCGGGCGGAACCACTGCGGATTCACGCACACCAGCATCTTGCCCGTCGCCGCGTCGTAACCCTTCTCGTCAACGCCCGTGCCTTCCCAGCGGAGGGTGATGCCGTTGGCCGCGAAGGCCTTCTCGGTGAAGTCGCGAACCGTATGCTGCACGCCGGTCGCGATGACGAAATCATCCGGCTTTTCCTGCTGCATGATCAGCCACATGCACTCGACATAATCCTTCGCGTAGCCCCAGTCACGCAGGGAATCCATGTTGCCCAGCTCCAGATGATCCTGAAGGCCCTCCGCAATGCGGCCGGCCGCCAGCGTGATCTTGCGGGTCACGAAGTTCTCGCCGCGGCGCTCGGACTCGTGGTTGAACAGGATGCCGTTGACCGCGAACATGCCGTAAGCGTCGCGGTATTCTTTCACCATCCAGAAACCGTACTGCTTCGCGACGGCGTAGGGGCTGTACGGATGGAACGGCGTGGTCTCGCGCTGCGGCACTTCCTCCACCTTACCATACAGCTCGGAAGTGGAAGCCTGATACACCTTGCAGGTCTTGGTCAGGCCGCAGACGCGCACGGCCTCCAGAATACGCAGAACGCCCAGCGCATCGACGTCGCCGGAGTATTCGGGCGCGTCGAAGGACACCTGAACGTGGCTCTGCGCCGCCAGATTGTAGATTTCATCCGGCTTGATTTCGCCCACCAGACGGATGAGGCCGGAAGAATCCGACAGATCGCCGTCGTGCAGCTTGATCGCGTTCTTTTCAATCAGGTGATCAATGCGGGCCGTGTTGGAAATGGACGCGCGGCGCACGATGCCGTGCACTTCATAACCCTTCTCCAGAAGGAACTCGGCGAGATACGATCCATCCTGACCGGTGATGCCGGTAATCAGCGCTTTTTTCATTTTGCATACCTTCCCTTTGTTGACTGAATTTCGGCTTGATTTTAACGTAAATCCGTTCTGCATTAAATAGCATAGCGTGGCAAATATTAGCACAATCTTGTTTTTTCTCGTTCAATCCGCGCCATCGAGTCTCTTTTTCCCCGCCGCCGACAGATACCGCCGATACTGGATGCCGGAACCGTAGACTTTGTAGGCCGCATCCACATACACAACCTCGCCGTCGGGGCTGCACCGCTTATAGCCCAGAAAGCTGTTCAGCGTCCGCCTGTTGCCAAGCGTCAGCAGCGTCACGCCGAAGTTCGTTCTGTACGCGATTTGATCCCCTTTGGCCTTTCCCGCTTCAAAAAACGCGCAGTAGATTCCCTTTTCAAACGGAAGCATATCCGGCGCATCCGCGATGACCTGCGGCGTAACTTTGATTCTTTCCCGGCGCAGGTCATGGGTCTTTCCTTTCACAGGCCGGCCCTGCGCGTCCCGCATCAGGCTTCCCTGCACATCCAGACCGTTGACCTTCAGCGCCATTCCCGCGGCATTGCGCTCGGTCAGGCGTTTCAGGCATTCGATGAAGAAATCAAAGTTCCTTTGCATCACGATCAACACGCTCTGCTCATTTTCCAGCATCCGCTTTTCCTTTTCCAAATCGCAGATGCGCCTGCGGATCTCCTCCGCCTCCGGCAGAGCCGCAGTCTGCGTTTCCGTCATTGCCTCAAGCGTATCCCGCCATTCTTTAAGCTGCGCATCCAGCGTTTCCAGCCGCCGGGCGGAAATCGTGCTCCCCCGCATGCGCCGCTCGATGGACGCATACGCCTGTTTAAAGCGAGCAGAGATTTCCGACCGTTCGCCCTTGGTCTCGTAATCCCGTTTCAGCCGATACAGCATTTCCATAAAGCTTTGCTTGAGGGCCGCTTCATGGTAAACCTCCGAAGGACACGCCGTCTCTTCCGCCTGACGCGCCGCACAATCCGGCGAAGCGCTTTTCCGCCGCCCTTCGACCTTGCGTTTGCACCGCCAAACGGGATAGGCATAACTGTACTTTTCCAGATAATCGCCCGTGTCCTCCCCGGTCGCTTTCAGGCTGCGCGCATCCGTGTAGTCCTTTGCCACGCCGGTATAGGTGAAGCGATAGAACCCCGCGCCACATTCTTTTCCGCCCGCAAGCCGTTCTCCGCAAATCAGGTTTCTGAATATCGGTCCTTTGACAATCGGGTTCTGCCGCTTTGCGCTTCCAGCTCGTTTCGGTCTGCTGCAAAGCATCGCCTGCACCTTCGCCCACGTCGTCCGATCAATAATGGCGGCATGATGATCGGGGATATAGTATTTGGGCGCTTCGCCCCTGTTGACGGTGGAGCGGTGGGTCAGAAAGTTCTTGGTGACGGTCTTCTGCATGGCCAGGTCGCCCACGTATTTCTCGTTGCGCAGGATAAACAGCACACTTCCAGCGCTCCATTTTCTGCCGTTCACCGTTTTTCTGCCCAGTTCATTCAATTCCCGCGCGATTTGATTGGCCGTCTGCCCGTAAACGAAACGCTCAAACATATAGCGCACCGTCTCGGCCTGTTCCGGGTTGATCACCCACGCCCCGTCTTCTCCCTTGTCGTAGCCCAGCATCCGTTTCAGATTGAGCTGCGGTTTTCCGGCCTGAAACATGCGCTGAAACGCCCAGCGGATATTATCGGAGATGGAGCGGCTTTCATCCTGTGCAAGGGCGGACATGATCGTCAGAATCAGCTCGCCCGTCGCATCCAGCGTATCGAGATTTTCCTTTTCAAAATACACGCCCACCGGCGGATCGAGCTGGCGAAGCTCCCGAATGCAGGTCAGCGTATCCACCGTATTCCGGGCAAAGCGGGAAATGGACTTCGAGACGATGTAATCCATCTTACCCGCCTTCGCATCCTCCACCATGCGGTTAAACGCCACGCGATGGGCGGTGCTCGTGCCGGAAATGGCTTCATCCGCATAAATGCCCGCGAACCGCCACCCCGATTGGCTGCCGATCATGCTGGTATAGAAATCCTTTTGGATCGCGTAGGAAGTCTGCTGGCTTTCGTCATCCGTCGAAACACGGCAATACGCCGCCACGCGGAGATGGGTCTGGCTTCGCAGCTGGCCGCCGTTCCGGGCCGAACGGACGGTTGCCGGAATGACGGATACGTTGGGATTCATCTGGGTTATCATGGCGCTATTCCTCCTTTTTACCTCTGTCTGCTTGTAAAACGCCTGCGGTGCAGGCTGTCCCGCATGGCCTGCCCATCGTCATAATCGGCAGTACGGCATCAATCTTCCACCTGGCTCTCCATCTCGACCCGGGTTTGGGAATCGTCAAACCAGTGAACGGTGAATTCCAGCGGCGAATGAATGGTTACGGAAAGGACGAACGCTTTGCAGTAATCGCCCGTCAAGCCATCCAGAAAAGCCATCGTTCCCTGCCGCCCTTCGGGAAGCGTTTTCAACCATTTCAGTGCCTCCTCCCGGCAGTCATAATCCTGCTCCAGTTCCTCCCAATAGGCTTCCAGACTGTCCAGTTTCTCGTTCAGCGCTTGGCTTTCGGCTCTGTTCCGCTCAATCTGCCTCTTATAAAAACAGCGGTCGCGTTCCGTAAAGTCCATCTGTTGCAGATTCTCGAGCCGCGCCTGCATCCGGGGCACAAAGGAATCCGCCGATGGGGACAGAACCGCCCGCATTTCCGTACAGCGCCCGCTCATGATATCCGCCGCTTCGACATCGTCTTCCATCGTCCAAACGCAGAGTTGAAACCGTTCCAGCACGGCCCGGCGAATCGCGCGGACGACCTGCTTCTCGTAGATTTTCTCCGCACGGCAGACGCTTCTGCCATTGTTGAGCGCCGCCGAGGGACAAAACCAGATCGGGTGTTCGCCCCGCGTATTCCGCACATGATAAAACCGCCCGCACGCCTCGCAGATCAGCCGGCCGGAAAATGCCCGTTTTGTCCTTCTCTCCCGCCTATAAATGTTGCTGTTCGCCGCCGCGATCTCCTGAACCGTTTCGAACAGCGCTCGGCTTACAATCGCGGGATGATGGTCTTTGACGTGATACTGCCGGACTTCGCCCTTATTCCGCCGAACCGTATGGGTCAGACAATCCGCAGTATAGGTTTTCTGTGCCACGACGTCCCCTGCATACCGTTCGTTTCGGATCATGAATGATATTCTGCCGCTCGTCCATCCGTCTTCCAATTCACTGTATAGCTGCCCTTTTTTCGCCTTTTCCCTGCGTCTGCGCTGGGACACGCTGTCCGGCGCGGGAACACGTTCGAGGTTCAGCTTTCTTGCAACGTCCGCATAAGCATTTCCGCCCGCAATTTCCCGGAAAATGCGCCGGACGATAGCGGCTTCCTCTTCCACAACCTCGACGGCCCTAAACGGATAGCCGCTTTCATGAATGATCCATTGACCCGTATACCGATAGCCATAGATGGCCTCGTTGCGGACATCCCCGCGCCGAAAGCGCATCTGATTGCCGAGGCTGATGTTGCCGGAAATGCTGCGGCTCTCCTCCTGCGCAATCGCGCCCAGCGTGGTCAGAATGAATTCATTGGTTGGGTCTGCGGTATCAAGATTCTCTTTTTCAAACAGGATGGTCACATGATTCTCTTTGAGCATCCGCAGGGCGCTCATGAAATCCGCCGTATTGCGGGCAAACCGGGAAATGGATTTGCACACAATGCGGTCGATTTTTCCCTGCCCGCAATGGCGGAGAAGCCGCCGAAACCCTGTCCGTTTCTCGCCGTTCGTCCCCGAAACGCCGTGATCCGCGTACACGCCAACCGCCCGCCATTCCGGGTTGATCTCGATGAGCCGATTGAAATACCGCTCCTGCGCTTCATAGGAATTCTCCTGATCGGAGGAATTCGTGGACACGCGAATATACGCAGCCACATTCAGCGCGCCTTGTTTCGCCGCATCGTCTTTGGGAAATTGCGGCTGGGCAGCCACGCCCGTCTGCGAATTTTCCTTTGGAAAAGAAAAAGCCGCAGCAGAACCCGTTTTTTCTCGGTGCACTGCTGCGGCGTTGAGGGACGACCCATTTTTCTGTTTTGCGCTTTCCGTGGTTTTCTTTTGCAGGCGTGCCCTAAAATCCGTTTCTACGCTCATGTTGTTTTACTCCTTTCTGCCCTTTTTGTTTCTTTGGGCACGCGCTTATTCCCTTTGTTTCATCATTCAAAATCCAGCGGTATCATCGGGGGCTGGACGATCCCTCGGCGGTTTCTTAGAAAAATCTCTTAATTTATCAATAAAAAAACAACGCGCAGCTTTCCTTCTGTTCATAAGTTTTTTCAGACGAAAGACCGCGCCAGTCTCCGTGTCACTTCACTGTTGAGGCATGCCGCCGACTCACGGCGGACATAAAAAAAGCACCCGTCGGATTTCTCCAACAGATCCTTCCTGCTCTCCGCGTATTTATGTGTTTTCGTTTTTTTCATCTTCTCCTTCACTCCATCCGGCACATCGATCAGTCCGAACCGATAGAACATTCCATAGATGTAAGTCACTCCCCGGATATCCCCTAGAGCTTTCGGGCGGTCTATCACTTCTCCCACCTTTTTAATATTCCGTAGTGCCAGCACCATCGAACTCCATGACAGACTTTTGCTCTTTTCCCGTCTGTCGATCCACAGTTCCTTCGTGTACTCGCCATTTCTTCCCTTTCGCACCTCATAAGAAAATGGCAACCCGGAGTAAGTTTTGAATTTCACACCAGAATAAGCCAGAACCACACCCCAGAAGTTCTCTTCTGTCGGTTCAGTCCTCCACCGCTTCATCGCTCTGTATCTCCGCTGCCGCTCTGCTCCAACACTGATTTTTTCTTTGTCCGCGGTACTCTGGAAGTACACACCTTTCTGATAAGGTAAGTATGAGGTGACAGAGGCTTTGGAAAGCTGAAGAGTGTTTGCGGTTAAGAGGATGGCTTCTTTATAACTCTGTGTTCCTCGATACTCCTCAAAAGTGTCCTGCACCTTCTCCGCCACTTCCGATTCATACACACCAGCCGTGATGAGCAGCTTTCTCACTTTGATGGGATTCAGATTCAGAGCATCGGCGATGGCCTGCAAGGACATCTCAGAATTATGAAGCGCCACAGCCACATCCATCTGCTCTTTCAGATTCTTCCCGGCATCGTACTCTGGTTTCAGCTTCTTCCGACCGCCGCCAGGCTTTCTGGCTTTATACGCTCTTTTCTCTCCCACGTTCCTCACCCCACCATCATTACTCATGCAGCTCCAGCGGCAGTCCATCCGGGTCATGGAAGAAAGTCATCTTCTTACCTGTATAATCGTCAACTCGAATCGGCTCACATTCTATACCTAAGGAACCTCTGATTTAATCGAAACCATGAACGAAACGATAAAATATGATATAATAAAGCCAACAAATAAGGGTGGTGA
>CAKTXH010000042.1 GCA_934630975.1 uncultured Clostridia bacterium
CCGGAGGCTTTCATGAGGTATTTCAACAATTTCGACGCGTTTATGAAGCTCGTGCTTTCCATGAAGGACGGCTTTGGCAACACGTTGATCATTTTCTTCTTCACGCTGCTGTTTTCCCTGCCGCTCGGGCTGGGTGTGGCGCTGCTGCGCATGAGCAAACGGAAGATCGTCAGCGTGCCGACGTCGCTGTATATTCTGGTGATGCGCGGCACGCCGCTGATGCTGCAAATCTTCGCCATCTATTTCGCCATCCCGACGCTGACGGGCGTGAACCTCGACCGCATGAACGCCACCATCCTCGCTTTTTCCGTCAACTACGCCGCCTATTTTGCCGAAATCTTCCGCGGCGGCATCCAGTCCATCCCCATCGGTCAGCACGAAGCCAGTCAGGTGCTGGGCATGACGCGCAGGCAGACGTTTTTCCACATCGTGCTGCCGCAGGTAATGAAGCGCGTGCTGCTGCCGGTGAGCAACGAGGTGATCACGCTGGTCAAGGATACGTCGCTGGCGAACGTGATCGCCGTCGCCGAACTGTTCCGCGCGGCGAAGAACGAGGCCAGCCGCACCGCCTCCGTCGAGCCGCTGTTCGTCGCGGGGCTTTTCTACCTGCTGATGAACGGCGTGGTCTCGCTCGTGTTCGGCTACCTCAACCGCCGCATGGCGTATTACAAGGATTGATCCCCTCTCATTCTCCCCTTAAAAGGAAACATATGGAGCGGATATAAAGGAGTTTACGATGCTTCAGGCGATTGATATCAGAAAAAAATTCGGCGACAACGAGGTCTTGAAGGGCGTAACCGTCCGCGTGGATAAGGGCGAGGTCGTCGCCATCATCGGCCGCAGCGGCTCGGGCAAGAGCACGCTTCTGCGCTGCCTGAACCACCTGGAAACCATCGACAGCGGCGAAATCCGCATCGACGGCCAGCCGATGGTCACCACCGGCGCGGACGGCGCGGCGCACTACCAGAAGGAAAAAGACCTGCGCGGGCTTTGCCTTAAGATGGGCCTCGTCTTTCAGGATTACAACCTCTTTCCGCATTACACGGTTCTGCGCAACCTCGTCGCGCCGCAACAGCTTGTGCTCCGCCGCAGCCGGCAGGAGGCCGAGCAGAAGGCCATGCTTCTGCTGGAAAAGGTCGGCCTTGCGGATAAAGCGGGCGCTTACCCCTGCAACCTCTCCGGCGGCCAGTGTCAGCGCGTCGCCATCGCCCGCGCGCTGGCGATGGACCCGGAAATCCTCTGCTTTGACGAGCCGACCAGCGCGCTCGACCCGCAGCTCACGCAGGAGGTGCTGAGCGTCATCCGCCAGCTCGCCGACGAAAAACGCACCATGATCGTCGTCACCCACGAAATGAATTTCGCCCGCGACGTGGCGGACCGCGTCATCTATATGGCCAACGGCCTCGTCGTGGAAGACGGCCCGGCCAAGCAGGTGCTCGGCAGCGACCGCAGCGAAGCGATCCGCGCGTTTGCGGGGGAAAGCGATTATTAAGCCGCCCCTCTTCGCCCTTCCCGTCAGTTTTCGATTATACAAAGCTGACGGGAAACGACGGAGAGGGTCTTTTTCCTGCCCGAAGTTTAGCCCCATTAAACCCGTACAATTTCCCCGCTGAACTTTGTGGTTGACATCGCGCCTCTTCTATCATATAATCATGCTGTTTTTATGGGTTGTGACTTCGTCTCAGCCCGAACAGGCTTCATGACTCAGGGAGGAAACCATGCAGGATACCCTTCTTTCATTGCAACACATCACCAAGAATTTCGGCGAGGGCGACGTTCTGCGCGATATCTCGCTGGACGTGGCCCGGGGCGAGTTCGTGACGCTGCTGGGCGCTTCCGGCTGCGGCAAAACGACGACCCTGCGCATCATCTCCGGCCTGGAAACGCCGGACGAGGGCACGGTATTGCTGGATGGCAAAGACGTCACCGCGCTTCCGCCGGAACGCCGCCCCGTGAACACAGTGTTCCAGAGTTACGCGCTCTTTCCGCACATGAACGTGGAAAAGAACGTGGCCTACGGCCTGCGCGTGCGCAAGATGGATCAAGCTTCCATCCAGAAGCGCGTGCGGGAAATGCTCGAGCTGGTGCAGATGGAGGATTACGCCAAGCGCATGCCCAGCCAGCTTTCCGGCGGTCAGCGCCAGCGCATCGCCATCGCCCGCGCGCTCGCGCCCGAACCCGAGCTGCTGCTGCTGGACGAGCCGCTGGGCGCGCTGGATTTGCAGCTGCGCCGCCAGATGCAGCTGGAACTCAAGCGCCTGCAAAAGAAGCTGGGCATTACCTTCGTCTATATCACCCACGATCAGGAAGAGGCCGTCAACATGTCCGACCGCATCGCGGTCATGCGCGGCGGCCGCTTTGAGCAGATCGGCACGCCGGAGGAAATCTACGACGAGCCGAAGACGCACTACGTCGCCCAGTTCATCGGCCGCTCCACCATCCTTTCCGGCAAGGTGGAATCCGTCAGGCGGAATACGGCGACGGTTCACGGCACATGCGGCAGTTTCACGGTGGATGCTTCCCGCGCGCTGCTGATTGCGGGCGAAAGCTGCGAAATCTGCATCCGCACGGAACGCATGCGCGTTTCCTCCGTCCCGGTGGATGGGTTTGATCTGCCCGTTACCGTGCGCGAGGCGCGCTATGCGGGCGGCAGCGTGCTGACCTATGTGACGCTGGCGGACGGCGAAGAGGCCGTCGCCACGAGCGAAGGCCGCCTCAGCGACGCGCTCAAACCCGGCAGCGCCGCTTACCTGTATTGGAACCCCGCGCAGGCCGCGGTCATTGGGGGGACTTCCCATGACGCGTAAAAACACCCTTCAGGCGCACGAGCGGCGCACCCACGCGCTGATGACCGCGCCGATGGCGGCGTTCGGCGTGCTGCTGGTCGCCCTGCCGCTGATTTACGTGCTCTGCACGTCGCTGGTGGTAGGCGGCAAGTTCGAGTTCGGCATGCCGCTGACGCTCGCCAACTACAAAGCCCTGCTGCGCGAGGATTATCTGAAAGTTTTCGCCAACAGCTTACAGCTTGCGTTCTGGACGACGGCCATCTCCCTGCTGGTGGGCTATCCCTTCGGCTACTGCATGGCGCGCGCGCCGCGCAAGTGGAAAGCGCTGCTGATGATGCTGGTCATCATCCCGTTCTGGACGAGCGCGCTGGTGCGTATCTACGGCTGGAAGATCCTTTTGCAGGCCAACGGCCCGGTCAACGGCGTGCTCCGCTCGCTGGGGCTGATTCAGAAGAACATCAAGTTCCTCGGCTCGTATGGTTCGGTGCTGCTGGCGATGGTCTACTGCCTGATTTCCTTCATGATTCTGCCGTGCCACAACGCAGTGGATAAGATGGATTTCACGCTGGTGGAGGCCGCGCGCGACTTGGGCGCGAACCCCGTTCGGGCGTTTTTCACCATCACCCTGCCAATGACCATGCCGGGCATCCTCGCCGGGTGCGTGCTGGTGTTCGTGCCCAGCGTCGGGCTGTTCTATCTGTCGGATATCATGGGCGGCGGTCTGGTGCTGGTGGGCAACCTCATCCGCGACCAGCTGCTCAAGGTGCGCGACTGGAACGTCGGCTCGGCGATGAGCATGATCCTGATCGTGCTCTCCGCGGGCATTTACCTGCTGTACCGCAAGGCCGGCGGCGACGATCTGGGGGTGATGTGATGGCGCAGGCGAAACGGCGCAGAAAGCGCAAACTCTTTTCCCCGATTTACCTGACGCTGGTGCTGATCATCCTCTATCTGCCGATTCTGATGGTCGTCATCTACTCGTTCAACTCCGGGCGCACCATCGGCAGCTGGCAGGGCTTCACGACCAACTGGTACAGCCGCCTGTTCTCCAACGCCCTGATGGCCGACGCGCTCAAGAATTCGCTGATTCTGGCCGTCGTTTCCAGCCTGCTGGCGGGCGGCATCGGCACGCTGGGCGCAATCGGGCTGGCGCGCTCCCACCTGAAACTCGGCGGCGTGGTCGAAACGCTCGCCACTCTACCGATGATGATTCCCGAACTGGTGCTGGGCATGGCGTATCTTTCCGTGTTCACCGCCGTGGGCTTCAAGCTCGGCATGGGCGCGCTGATTCTGACGCACACGACCTTCTGCATCCCCTATGTGTTCATCAACGTCAAATCCCGCCTGATCGGCATGGATCCGGCGCTGGCGGAAGCCGCGCGCGACCTCGGCGCAAACCCGATGCAGGTGCTCAAGGATATCACCCTGCCGCTGGTCTTTCCGGCGGTGCTCTCCGGCATGATGCTTTCCGCCGCGATGAGCCTGGACGACGTGGTTATCTCCTTCTTCGTCACCAGCGCCGAAACGACCACCCTGCCGCTCAAGGTCTATACCGGCCTGCGTTCGGGCGGCACGCCGGAAATCAACGCGCTTTCGACGCTGATGCTCGGCGCAATCTTCATCTGCGTGGCGATCAGCCAGCTTCTGACCGCAAAAAGCAACGCGAAACTCCAATAAGCATCAAACGCGCTTTCGCGTTTGAGATAAATCAACCATTCCTTAATCAAGGAGGAACACGGACATGAAGAAACTTCTTTGCCTGCTGCTCGCGCTGCTGGCCATCGGCAGCTGCGCCCTTGCGGAGACCGAGAACCAGACCGACGAGGCTGTGCTCAACATCTTCACCTGGGAAGGCTACATCGACTACGAGACCGTCATCAAGCCGTTTGAGCAGGAGACGGGCATCAAGGTCAACTACGCGACCTTCTCCAGCAACGAGGAGATGTATGAAAAGCTCTCCGCGGCGAACGGCGGCGATTACGACGTGGTGCTGGCCAGCGATTACATGCTCAACACCACCCGCGAGGCCGGCCTGATGCAGCCGTTTGACGCCTCCATCGTGGATAACTACGCCAACCTGAACGAGGGCTTCACCCATCAGTTCTTCGATCCCGATAACCAGTATGTCATCCCCTACGTGAGCGGCATCCCGCTGATTGTCTATGATCCGTCCGTAGTGGATATCGACATCAAGGGCTTTAACGACCTGTGGGATCCGTCCCTCGAGGACAGCCTCGGCCTGATCGACGACGCGCGCGTGACCATCGGCATGGTGCTGCTCTCCATGCACGAGAGCATGAACACCACCGACGACGCGGTGCTCGCGGAAGCGGCGGAAAAGCTCGACGCGCTGCGCAGCAACATCCACGTGCTCGAATATGAGAACCTGCACAACTATCTGGTTTCCGGCGATATCTCCGTGGCCTACACCTTCACGCCGTTCGTCGCGCTGGCGCTGGAAGCTAACCCGGATTTGAAGGTCGTCTGGCCGGAAGAGGGTCTGGGCTTCGGCATCGACGGCTGCTTCATCCCGGTGAACGCGCCGCACGCGAAGAACGCGAATATCTTCCTCCAGTACCTGCTCCGCCCGGAAGTCGCGGCGGTCAGCGCCGAGTATCAGTATTATTGCAGCCCGAACGAGGCCGCGAAAGCCTGCCTCTCCGAGGAATACCTGAACAACCCGGTGTTCAACGGCATCTATGACCGCATTGACGATGCGGAATATGTCCGCAACCTGTCCATCGAGGACGAGCAGAAGTTCCAGGATATCTGGATGAAGTTCAAGCTGAACATGCAGTAACTCCTTCCGGTCGCAGTCGCGACAGCTCCCCTTAAAAGGGGAGCTTGGGAAGCGCATCCTGAACCTCCCCTTTTAAGGGGAGGGGGACCGCGTGAGCGGTGGAAGGGTACTGCGCGCGGGGGCGGCTCTGCCGCCCCCGTCTTGAAAAGCCCGTCCGATTTCGGGCGGGTTTTTCAGGACGGATGAACCGCCATATTTTCCTGTTCGTAAGATGAAGTATGGAGGAGAGAATCATGTCAAAGCTGTTCATTTCCGGCGGCACGGTCATCGACCCGGAAACCATGACGCGGTTCAAGGCGGATGTGCTCTGCGAAGACGGGCGCATCGCCGCCATCTATAAAGCGCCTGCAAACGCGCCGGAAGACGCGCAGGTAATCGACGCTTCCGGCTGTTTCGTCTGCCCCGGCTTTGTCGATCCGCACGGCCACATCGACGGCTGCAAGCGCACCGGCACGCTCTCCCTTTTGCAGGGCATTACAACGACGGTCGGCGGCAACTGCGGCTTCTCCCCGCTGGATACGCACGCCTTTCTGCGCGGCCAGACGGAATTCCCGATTCATCAGGCGGAGCTGGTCGGCCTGTGCGCGCTGCGCGAAGCGGCAGGCGTAACCGATCTGTTCGCCCCGGCCAGACGCGCGCAGGTGCATACAATGGAAACCCTCTGCGAGCGCGCGCTGCAAGGCGGCGCGGCGGGCGTTTCCCTCGGGCCGGGCTACGCGCCGGGCACGTCGCTGGAAGAGATGGAAGCCCTCTGCGCGATGGCGCGTCGATACGGCAGGCCCGCCGCCATCGACACGCGCATGTACGCCATGACCGACCTGAACTCCTTGCAGGAGGCCATCGAGCTGGCCGAGGTCACGGGTTGCCGGATGATCGTCTCCCACTTTGAATATCAATACGGCGTAGGCATTGAATACCAGGCGCTGGAAATGCTGGAACTGGCGCGCGACCGCGGCGTGGATATGCGTCTGGACAGCGGCATGTACAAGGACTGGTGCTCTTCCGTCGGCTCGGCGCTCTTTGAGCCGGTGACCATGCGCGACAACGGCATCGCGCTGCATCACCTGCGCGTGATCACGGGCGAGCACATTGGCCTTGTGCCGGATCAGGCGCTCTACGAGCATCTGCGCGAAGCGCACCCATGCGACGCGGTGGTCGTCAACACGGGCAGCGAGGAGGCCGTCTACACCATCCAGCGCTATCCGCTGACGATGGTTTCCACCGACACGGGCAGTTATGCGCCGGGCGAAGGTCATCCGCAGATTGCAGGCAGTTTCCCGCGCTACCTGCGCAAGATGGTCGTCGAGCGCGGCGAACTCAGTTGGGAACAGGCCGTTTACCACACCACGCTCCTCCCGGCGCAGACGCTGGGCTTTGGGCGCAAAGGCCGCATCCGCGCGGGCATGGACGCGGATCTGCTCGTCTTTGACCCCGAAACGATCTGCGACCGCGCGGATTTTCCCGGCCTCGGCTGCCCGGACGCCGCGCCGGAAGGCATCCGTTTTGTCATCGTCTCCGGCGAAATCGCCGCCGAAAACGGCAAAGCGACCGGCGTGATGGCCGGAAAAGTCGTGGATTCGTTTGATTCCGTTTATCCGGGGCATTGCGCAGTAGCGGGAGATTGAATTTTTCCGAAGATTGCCGGTATCGGCAATCTTCGTATTTTTTTATTTGAAAATTTCATTGATATTTTGCCGATATCGGCATATAATGATGGTTGATCACACAAAAAGGAGGCTTGTCGATGGGCTATCTGTCAGTTGCCGAAACCGCAAAAAAATGGCACACTTCCGAACGCACTGTCCGAAACTACTGCGCACAAGGGCGAGTTCCAGGCGCTTTTTTAACCGGCAAAACATGGAATATTCCAGAAGAAGCGCAAAAACCAAACCGCGTCAAAAACGCGATATCCTCTCCTCTTACCCTGCTCTCTGTCCTTCAACGAGAAAAAGAGACGCGCATGCCCGGCGGCATTTACCATAGAATCCAAATTGATCTGACTTACAATTCCAATCACATTGAAGGAAGCCGCCTTTCCCGCGAACAAACGCGCTTTATTTTTGAAACCAATACCATCGGCGTTGAAAAACAAGCTGTCAATGTAGACGATATCGTCGAAACAACCAACCATTTTCGCTGCATTGACACGGTGATTGACGAAGCCAACCGCACGCTTTCGCAAGCCATGATCAAACGCCTTCACGGCATCTTAAAAAGCGGCACAAGCGACAGTCGACAGGATTGGTTCGCCGTCGGCGATTACAAAAAAGTGCCGAACGAAGTTGGCGGGCAGGAAACGATTGCACCCGAACACGTTGAAAAGCGTATGCGGGCGTTGCTGGCCGCTTACAACGCGAAACCCGATAAAACCCTTCGGGATCTGCTGGATTTTCACGTTTGCTTCGAATCCATCCATCCTTTTCAGGATGGAAACGGTCGCATCGGGCGTTTGATTTTATTCAAAGAATGTCTGAAATACGATATTGTGCCATTTATCATTACCGACGATTTGAAAATGTTTTACTATCGCGGCATCCGGGAATGGAAAACAGAACCGGGATACTTGACCGATACCTGTCTGACCGCTCAAGACCATTTCAAAGCGCTCATGGATTATTTTCGTATTCCCTATAATCCGAACGCGTAATTTCCCCGCTTGACAATCTGTCACATTCGGGCTACAATAGTATGCAAATCGCACATCACTTTTTTGAATCCTATCATCGCGCGCCGGGGCTGCAAATCGTCCCGGGCGGTAAAAAGCAATGACGGAACAAAGACGCTCCCCTGACCTTTAGAGAGTCGGCGCTCGGTGCAAGCCGATGGCGGGGGCGCGGGATAACTCACTCCCGAGCTGCCCCTGTGCCAAGCAGAGGCCGAACCCGCCGCGTTAAGGCGAAAGAGGGTTTCCGCGTTTAGGCGGAAGCCGAATCAGGGTGGTACCGTGTGGCATTTTCGCCTCGCCCCTGCGAAAAGCAGGTGTGCGAGGCTTTTTCATTTTGTTGAGGGAGGTTTTTCCGCTATGGGCATGACCATGACACAAAAAATCCTTGCGCGCGCCGCGGGCGTCGAAAGCTGCCGCGCAGGCGAGCTGCTCATGTGCAAGCTGAACCTTGTGCTGGGCAACGACATCACCGCCCCTGTGGCGATCAACGAGTTCAACCGGATGGGCGCAACGAAGGTGTTCGACCCCGCGAAAATCGCGCTGATCCCGGATCACTTCGTGCCGAACAAGGATATCAAAGCCGCGACGCTCGCCAAGCAGATGCGCGAGTTCGCGCGCGCACAGCACATCGTTCACTATTACGAGGTCGGCCGCGTGGGCATCGAGCACGCGCTGCTGCCGGAGCAGGGCATCGTCGCGCCGGGCGAGGTCATCATCGGCGCGGACAGCCATACCTGCACCTACGGCGCGGTAGGCGCGTTCTCCACGGGCGTCGGCTCGACGGATATGGCCGTGGGCATGGCGACGGGCGAATGTTGGTTCAAGGTGCCGGAGGCCGTCAAGATTGTGCTGACCGGCAAGATGAAGCCGTGGGTCAGCGGCAAGGACGTGATTCTGCACCTCATCGGTGAAATCGGCGTGGACGGCGCGCTGTATCAGTCCCTCGAGTTCACCGGCGACGGCGTGAAGGAAATCCCGATGGACGGCCGCCTGACCATCGCGAACATGGCCATCGAGGCCGGCGCGAAAAACGGCATCTTCCCGGTGGACGACGTATGCCGCGAATACCTCAAGGGCCGCGTGAACCGCGAATGGACGGCGTTCGAGGCCGACCCGGATGCGGAATATGCCCGCACCGTGACCATCAACCTCGACGAGCTGGATATGACCGTCTCCCTGCCGCACCTGCCGGAGAACACCCAGCTGGCGCGCGACTGCAAGCAGGAAATTGATCAGGTCGTCATCGGCAGCTGCACCAACGGCCGCATCAGCGACATGCGCGTCGCCGCGCAGATTCTCAAGGGCCGCAAGGTCAACGACCATGTGCGCTGCATCGTCATCCCCGGCACCCAGCAGGTCGTCAAGGACTGCCTGAAGGAGGGGCTGGTCGATATCTTCATCGACGCGGGCGCGATTTTCACCATGCCGACCTGCGGCCCGTGCCTGGGCGGCTTCTGCGGCGTTCTGGCCGACGGCGAGCGCGCCGTTTCCACCACCAACCGCAACTTTGTCGGCCGCATGGGTCACACCGGCAGCGAAATCATTCTGGCCAGCCCGGCGGTCGCCGCGGCTTCCGCCGTCATGGGCCGCGTCGCCACGCCTGAGGAGGTGCTCTAAGATGTTCGTTCAGTCTACCGTCATCAAATACGGCGATCACGTCGATACGGACGTGATCATTCCCGCCCGTTACCTCAACACCACCGACCACGCCGAGCTGGCCTCTCACTGCATGGAGGATCTGGACAGCGATTTCAAGAAGAAGAGCGAAACAAGCCGCATCATCGTCGCGGGGCGCAACTTCGGCTGCGGCTCCTCCCGCGAGCACGCGCCGATTGCCATCAAGGCCAGCGGCATCCAGCTCGTCATCGCCGACAGCTTCGCCCGCATCTTCTACCGCAACTCGATCGACATCGGCCTGCCGATCATCGAGTGCCCGGCGGCGGCGAAAGCCATCCGCGACGGCGACGAGGTGGCCGTCAATCTGGATACCGGCGTAATCGAAGATAAGACCACCGGCGAGCGCTTCACCGCCGCGCCGTTCCCGCCGTTCATCCAGAAGATCATCTCCGTCGGCGGCATTGAAAACTTCGTTCGCGAAAAAATCGCGGGAAAGGCGTAAGCCATGAAAGCCCATATCGTCACTCTGCCGGGCGATTACATCGGCCCGGAGATCATCGCACAGGCGGTCAAGGTGCTTCAGGCCGTCGCGGCCAAATACGGCCACGAATTCACGTTTGACGAGCGCAAGCTCGGCGGCGCTTCCATCGACGCGTTCGGTGTGCCGCTGACGGACGAGACGCTGGCGGCCTGCAACGCGGCGGACGCGGTGCTGATGGGCAGCGTCGGCGGCCCGAAGTGGGACGCGGTCGAGCCTGCCCGCCGCCCGGAAAAGGGCCTGCTCGCCCTGCGCAAGGGCATGCAGGTGTTCGCGAACCTGCGCCCGTGCACGATTCACCCGCAGCTCTCCGGCGCATGCCCGCTCCGCCCGGATATCATCGCCAAGCCGATTGACATCATGATTCTGCGCGAGCTGACCGGCGACATCTATTTCGGCAAGCGCTGGCGCAGTGAAGACCGCGCGGCGGCGACGGACGAGATGGCCTATTCCGTGCCGGAGGTCGAGCGTCTGGCGCGCATCGGCTTTGAGATGGCGAAGAAGCGCCGCGGCAAACTCTGCTCGGTGGACAAGGCGAACGTGCTGGAATGCAGCCGCTTGTGGCGCGAGACGGTCGAGCGCCTGAGCCGCGAATACCCGGAAGTCGAGGTCAGCTATATGTACGTGGACAACGCCGCGATGCAGCTGATTTTGAACCCGGCGCAGTTTGACGTGATGATCACCGGCAACCTGTTCGGCGACATCCTTTCCGACGAGAGCGCCGCGATTGCGGGCAGCCTGGGCATGATGCCTTCCGCCAGTCTGGGCAGCACGACGCGCGGCCTGTATGAGCCGATTCACGGCAGCGCCCCGGATATCGCGGGCCGCGACATTGCCAACCCGCTGGGCACGATTCTCTCCGGCGCGCTGCTGCTGCGCCACAGCCTCGGCCTCGAGCAGGAAGCCGCCGCGATTGAAAAGGCGGTTTCTCAGGTGCTCGACGAAGGCTACCGCACCGGCGACATCTTCTCGGCGGGCTGCACAAAGGTCGGCTGCACCGAAATGGGCAACCTCGTCGCGGCGCGGGTATAATTGGCGGGCTGAGCCCGCCTGCCCTCCGCCGAAGTCTGCAAAAGCATCAATTTTTTGCTTACGCGGACGATTTTTATGCAATTTCCGATTCGCTAAAAAGAGCGCACGGCCACGCGGCCATGCGCTCTTTCTGTTCTTTTACAGCGCCATCAGCGCGGAAACCACGCTTTCCGACCATTCTTCAAAATGATCGGGGTTCAGGTCGTACAGCAGGCCCGCGCACCCGGTGGCCGACGCGGTCATCTGCGCGACGCTCTGCCCCAGCGCGGTCGTATACGCAGGCGCGCCGATTGCCGCCGCGCCGTCGCCGGTCAGCAGTTTCGCCGCCAGCGACAGGGCCGCCTCGCGGCGCGCGTCATCCTGCCAGCAGGCGCGGGTAATCGCCAGCCCATAGCTCGGCGTACCGACCAGCGCGGTGCGCGCCTGCCCGTCCATGCCGGAAAGGGAGACGGCGACGACATGGTTCTGCCGTTCCTCGGGCAGCATCTCGGCCAGATCGCTGCCGTCAAAGCGCATCGCCGCCGCGCCTTCCATAAACGCCTGCTGCGCCTGCTCGTCCGTCAGGTTCCACGGATCGACGCCGAACCCGCCGACCTGCGTAAGCGCCGTCAGCACGGCCTTTGCGCCGTCCAGCGAGGTCTGCTGGCCGTATTGATCGGCAGGCGCACCGATCATCGCCGCGCAGTCCAACGCGATTTCCGCCCATTCGCACATCGCGTTGGCGACCGGCAGAATCCCCTTCTGCGCCAGCGACGCGCAGGCGACAATCAGCTCTTCATAGGTCGTCGGCACGGCGACGCCGTTCGCCTCCAGCACATCGGCGTTGACGTACAGCGCTTCCCAGTTGAAGCGAACCGGCGTGAGCAGCACGCTGCCGTCGCTCTCCGTCATCGCCGCCATCTTCTTCGCGCCGCAGTCCGGCGCGGCGGCGAGCAGTTCGTCCACGCTGACAAGCTGGTTCGCCGTCAGCC
The DNA here is from genome assembly GCA_934630975.1 of uncultured Clostridia bacterium. Taxonomy (GTDB): domain Bacteria; phylum Bacillota; class Clostridia; order Christensenellales; family Aristaeellaceae; genus Ventricola. The sequence goes on from CAKTXH010000042.1 coordinate 12,410, forward strand.
CGCTGCCCAGCGGCACGACGACCAGATCCGCCTTGCCGGCGATCACCATCTCCTGCATCTGCTCCATGAGCAGGTCATCCTCCAGGCCGGAATAATCCTCCACCATGTTGCCGGTTTCGTCTTCCCACGCGGTAATCAGATCCATATACCCCTGCGCGGCGAAATCCATATCCGCAAACGGGGTGAACGTCGTCACCGTCGTGCCCGCCGCCAGCGCGGAAGCCGCCGTCACCAACAGACAAACCAGAATCATTCCACAGGAAACCCACTTGCGCATCGTCAAACTCCTCCTTGATTATAATCCCAGATTGATCGCCTTTTGCAGCGTCTTTCGCGCCAGAGGCGCGGCCACGCCGCCGCCGCTGCCGCCGTTTTCCACGAGAACACAGACGGCGTAGGGCGCGTTATCATTGGTGATATAGCCAACGAACCACGCGTGTGACTCGATGCTCTTGTCGTTGCTGGCCTCCGCCGAGCCGGTCTTGCCCGCGACGGTGTAGCCGTTATCCAGCGCGGCGCGCTTGCCCGTGCCGGATTTGACCACGCGGATCATCTCGCTTTCCAGCCTGTCCGCCACATCCTCGCTGAGGACGCGCCTGCCGCCCGCATGGCTGAGCAGGGCGCGGTTTCCGCCCTGCGCGGTCGTCACCTGCGCGACAAGGCGCGGCTCGTTCATGACGCCGTGGTTGGCGATGGTCGAAGCGATCAGCGCCATATGCAGCGGCGTGGCGAGCACGCGCCCCTGACCGATGGCCGACCACGCCAGATCCTCGGCGCTCAAATCGTCGATGGGGTAGCTGGAATTATAGACGATCAAATCGCTGAACATGAAATTCTCGTTGAAGCCCATCTCTTCCGCCGTCTGCCCCAGCATTTCATAGCCGAGATCCTGCGAAAGCGCGGCGAAAGTCGTGTTGCAGGAGTGGGCAAACGCGTCGGAAAGGGTCTGCACGCCGTGCGCGCTGCCGTCGGTGACGGCATAATTGCCGACGGGGTAATAGCCCGTGCAGTCAAACGCGAAGTCGTTGAGATCGGGCAGATTCTCCAGCGCGGAGGCCAGCGTCACGATTTTGAACGTCGAGCCGGGCGGATACAACCCCTGCGTCGCGCGGTTGATCAGCGCGCCCGCGGATTCATCCGCCAGCGCCGATTCCATATCCGTCGGGTCGAACTGCGGCATGGAAACCATCGCCAGAATTTCGTTCGTCTTATAATTGAGCACGACGACCGCGCCGCGCTTGCCCGAGGGAAACTGCTCGCTGATGTAGCGGGAGAGCCGCTCGGAAATCGTCAGCCGCACGTCGTCGCCGCGCTGGGTTGTGCCGGTAAAAGCGTCGGCCAGCCGCTCGAAGATGCTGGAACGGAAGCCCAGCAGAAACTGCGCGTGGAACGTATCCGCGCCGGTGGACACCTTGCCGCCGCTGTCGCCGACGACCTGACAGACCGCCTTGCGCGTCGCCGCGCTGCCATTGTAGCGCCGGCTGCCGTCCTCATCCGTATAGGCCAGCACCGTGCCGTCCCTGTCGGTCAGCGTGCCCATGATGACATGCTGTTTCTGGCTGCTGATGCGCGGGTTATACGGATTGGCGACCCAGCGCCCGCCGTAGAAATAGACGGAATAACAGAAATACGCGATCACCAGCGCGAACAGCAGCACCAGCAGCAGCGTCAGCAGGTGCATACGCCGCTTGATAACTTTGATAAAATCACCCCTTCACGCACAGAATATCCTCTTCCAGATTCTCCTGCGCTCTCGCGCTCGCCCCGTGCAGAATCCCGATCATCGCCATGCACGAGAGCAGCGACGAGCCGCCGTAGCTCAGGAACGGCATCGTCACGCCCGTCAGCGGAATCATCTTGATCACGCCCGCGACGATCATGAACGTCTGAATCCCCAGCATGGTCAGCACGCCGCAGCCCAGCAGCATTTCAAACGAGCGCCGCGCGCGGGAAACCACCGTCACCCCGCGCAGAATCAGCAGCACGTAGACCGCCAGCAGCAGCACGCCGAACACCTGCCCCAGCTGCTCGCAGACCACAGCGAAGATGAAGTCGTTGTAATAGGCGGGAATCTTCTCCGGCGTGCCCTGCCCCAGACCCACGCCGAACAGCCCGCCCGAGCCGATGGCCAGCAGCGCCTGAATGATCTGGTAGCCCTTATCCGTCGGGTCGCTCCACGGGTTGCGCCACATCGCCACGCGCACTTTGACATGCGCGAACATCTGATAGCCCAGCACCGCCGCGCCCACGCCGCCGCCGAGGCCGAGCACCGTCAGCAGCACGTTACCGCAGGCGACGTAAAACAGCACCAGCGTCGTCAGGTAGTAAATCAAAGCCGTGCCGAGGTCGCGCTGCATCATCAGCAGCAGAAGGCAGGCCGCCGCAAACACAAGCGCGGGCATCATCTGCCAAACGGTTCGGTGCGCGCTGAAGAAATACGCCAGCGCCAGCACCACCGAAAGCTTCACGATTTCGCTGGGCTGAAACGAGCCGAGCAGCGGCACTTCCACCCAGTTCTTCGCGCCGTTGTTCCACTGGCCGAAAGCCAGCGGCAGAACCAGCGCGCCGATGCCCAGCGCCATACCCAGCAGCGTCAGCCCGCGGAAATGGCGCACATGAAAGACGATTTCGCTCATCACGAGCATCACCGCCAGCCCGAGCGCGTAAAACGCGGCCTGTTTTGCGCCGCGCGCGGGCGAAACCGTATAGAGCACCACCACGCCCACGCCGCAGAGAAAATTGGTCAGCGCCATCACCAGAGCATCCATCGGCAGAAGCCGCGGCAGCGCCAGCGTGGTGATCAGCCCCAGCGGCGTCATGACCAGGCACAGCGTCACCGCCTGCGTATCCCACGCGCCCTCCGTCTTCGCCGCGCAGAGCAACAGCCCCAGCACCTCGAAAACCGCCGTCAGCAGCGCAATCAGCGTCACGCAGCCGTCGCCCGCGCGGCTGACCGCCCTGCGCCTGTCTTTGGCGACGGCGGCGGCGCGCGCCTTTTCCTTTTTCTCCCGCCCAGTCAGTTCCCGCTCCGGCGCTTCCTTCACGATCTGCTTTGCTTTTTTTGCGGGTTTATAGACGGTCTGCTCGTCCTCCCGCGTCTGTTCCCCGTTTTTGCGTCGAGCCATGCCGTCACCTCCGCATCCGTGTTTGTTTCTTCTGCGCGGCGGACGCGCGCTCGGCTTCGTCCACCTCGTTTTGATTGAGCCGCTTCTTCTCCCGGCGGATTGCGCCGCGCGTGGGCGCGCCCAGTCCGTCGCCGCGTCCCTGTCCGGCCTTGCTGCGGCGGGCGCGGGTCACATACGGCTCGTCCGCGCCGACGGCGACTTCGCCGCGGTCATACATCCGCAGAACCAGCTTCAGCTCGCCGACGCGCAGAATCGCGCCGTCGCGCAAAATCGCTTCGTCGCCCGGCTCTATTGGCGTTTCATCCGCCAGAAAACCGTCCTTATGCAGCGGCACGAGGTGCATTTCCTCGCCCTCGACCCAGAAGAAGGCCGAGCGCATGTGCACCTTCTTATACGGCACGCACACGTCGCAGCTCATCGAGCCGCCCAGCGTCCCCTCAAACGGCACATGCAGCTCCGTTCCCGCCGGAAGCCGCCTGCTCCCCGCGGAAAGCACAATCAGGCGGCCCGCCGCGCCCGTGCGCGGCAGGTTCTTTTTTACCCGCCGCCAGAGCGCGCGGTCTTTGGCATATTTTCGGAAGGCCAGCAGCACAATCAGCGCGATAATCGCCGCGCTGAGATACCCGAAGCCCATAGACGCAACCTGATACCAAGCCTGATTCAACCGTGCCAGCCTCCTGCCCATCGCCGGGCATACGGCCTCGGCGGAAAAATCTTCCCTCCGATTATACCATAGAAACGCATGAGACTGTCAAATTTATCCCGGATGACAGAATTTTTTGCCGGATTTCATTTCGACAGAAAAAAACGCCGATCAGCCGTAAGCTGACCGACGATCTTTCTTTAGGATTGAAGCGGAACGATGGCGAGCGTTTTACCAAGCGGCGCTAATACTTTAAGCAGCGTATCAAGCTGAGGATTGGCGTCCCCCCGCTCCATTCTGGCAATCTGCGGCTGTTTTACGCCGCTCAGGGCTTCCAGTTGGCGCTGACTGATGCCCTGTTCCTGTCTGGCTTTAACCGGCTCCGTAATCAGCGCGACACGCATATTGGTTTCCGCGATTTCTTCCGGCGTAAAATGCTCCTTGTCAAATTCTTCATCCCATACAGGGAAACCGCCTTTGGCAACATTCATATTGTTCACTTCTCAATTATAGATTTTTTTCATTCATTTATTCCGCTTCTTCCAGAAAGCTGTAATCGCGTGACCGGATAGTCTGCCCCAATTCTTCGGCAATCTGCCAAACCTTTGCATTCTCGCTGTAATCGCCATCCTCGCCGGTAAAAATGCTGATTTTATACAGATTCCCATCCAGCCCGGTCAGAGCAGCCCCGTATAACTCGCTGTTTTCATTGGCCTTTGTATTGCAATAGCGGAAAACAGGCCCGCCCCCAACCTCTTCCTCTTCATATTCAGCCGATTCTGTTTGACGAATGAGATCAACGAATGTCTCGTAATCCAGCTGATCCGGCGAAAACTGGCGAAGCTGAACCGTAAAATCCGCATTGCCCGCAAGGAAAATGACGCCCGCGTTCTCTTCTTCCTCGCTCAGCTCCCACATCACAGAATCATCCGGCAGAGCGAACTCAATTCCGCCATAGGTATAGCCAACAAACGTCCATCCATCCGGCGCAGGCTCCCATTCCTCCGCGCTGGCAGACGAAAGCAGGAGCATCATCCACACCACCAGAACTCCGAAAAGCTTTTTCATGCGTTTCCCTCCTTTTTTCGCATGTTCTTTTTTAAATTATAACATGCATAGGCATATTTGAAAAGCCCCGCGCCGAGATGGCGCGGGGCTTCTTCTGTATGAAAATTTAGTCGTTCTCCTCGAAATCGCCGGTATAGAGCTGATAATATTTGCCGTGCTGGGCAATCAGCTCGTCGTGCGTGCCGCGCTCGATGATGCGGCCCTGTTCGAGCACCATGATGCAGTCGCTGTTGCGCACGGTGGAAAGGCGGTGCGCGATGACGAACGTGGTGCGGCCCTTCATCAGGGAATCCATGCCGGCCTGCACGAGCGCCTCGGTGCGGGTGTCGATGGAGCTGGTCGCCTCGTCGAGAATCAGCACGGGCGGATCGGCGACCGCCGCGCGCGCGATGGCGAGCAGCTGGCGCTGGCCCTGCGAGAGGTTGCCGCCGTCGCCCTTGAGCATGGTGTTGTAGCCGTCCGGCAGGCGGGTGATGAAGCCGTCCGCGTTGGCGAGCTTGGCGGCCTCGATGCACGCCTCATCCGTCGCATCGAGTCGGCCATAGCGGATATTCTCCATGACCGTGCCGGTGAACAGATGCGTATCCTGAAGCACGATGCCCAGCGAGCGGCGCAGATCGTCCTTCTTGATCTTGTTGATGTTGATGCCGTCGTAGCGGATCTTGCCATCCTGAATATCGTAGAAGCGGTTGATCAGGTTGGTGATGGTCGTCTTGCCCGCGCCGGTGGAACCGACGAAGGCGATCTTCTGCCCCGGCGTGGCGTAAAGCTTGATATCGTGGAGCACCATCTTGTCGTCATTATAGCCGAAATCGACGTTGTCCATCACGATATCGCCCTTGAGTTCGCGATACTCGGTTTCGCCGGTGTCCTTGTGCGTGTACTTCCACGCCCACAGGCCGGTGCGCTTTTCGCTTTCGATCAGCGCGCCGTTTTCGTCCTTCTTCACGTTGACGAGAGTGACATAGCCATCGTCCACCTCGGGCGTTTCATCCAGCAGGGCGAAGACACGCTCCGCGCCCGCCAGCGCCATGATGATGGCGTTGGACTGCTGGGAGACCTGGTTGATCGGCTGGTTGAAGCTCTT